>CAZATM010000142.1:0-31662 GCA_964488065.1 uncultured Neisseria sp. | reverse complement strand
AATTATTTAACAATATTATCGCTGAATTTATTAAACGTAACAGCATTACAGATATTGCATATGCATAATTGTGAACATCTGTCAATGCGTAAGTTCTATTATCCATCTTCTCTTGGCGCTACTACTTCAGGAACTAACGTTTATAGCGCGGACAACGGCGCCAATGGCAATGTCCTTCTGACCGGAACTTATACTACAGCCGAATCAGGAGAAAGCCATGCCTTTGGTTTTTACTATAATGGCGCTGTAAGTAACACACAGCAAGCAGACAATTGGCAAACTTTGGTCTTTCCTGAGTCACAAGTACCTGGCAATCTTCCAGTTGGTAATACCTATCCACATAGCATAATGGGTGGTTTGATTGTTGGAAATTATTTTTCTGGGACAACTGCCGGAAATGGATTTATTTATAATATTGCAACTAATTCTTATCAATCCATTCAGCATCCAGCCGCCCGTTATACCACAATTTATGGTATCTGGTGGAATGGTGGTGAGAGCTACACTATCGCCGGTGGATATAGCGCAACAAATGAAAGTGGTCTTGGAGTAGGATTCGTAGCTGATTATAATTCAACTACCAAGTTGCTAAGCAACTGGACAGAATATACCCATAATAATCAACCAGCAGCAATTACTCATTTTGAGGGGATTACGACAGACGGTGCCGGGGGCTATAATTTGGCGGCGGGCAGTGAAGCTGCTGGAGTTTCTTATGCTTCATTTGTACATATTACCCGGAACTCAAGTGGAGGATTCAACACTAGTGCTACATGGACAGATGTTTGGTATCCTAATTCTAAAACATCAACTGCCGACACCGTTTATCAAAATTATTTATATGGCGTCTACATGGAGTCGGGAGTATCTGGATTAAATGGTTATGCCGCAAGCATTCCTGGTGGATATCCGGCAAATTAAATGTGTTCCATACCTGTTTGTAAGTTCAAATATATCGACCTTGAGCACTCTTTTTCAATTCCTCTTTGAGATAATCATCAATCGAGTATTTTTTCAATTTTGCACTTGCCTATCCAGATTTTTAGCTATAGTCTAATTCATAAAATTACCCCGTGATAAAATAATGCCTTATGTAAAAAGGTCAGGTTCGGTAAATTAGTTCAATCATTGCAAAACCGTTGAAATCATTGGCCATATCTCCAAAGGATTAAACACAATAAAATGACAATAAAATCAACTCATCAGGTCATGGACGGCAACGCCGCAGCCGCTTACATTGCCCATGCAACCAATGAAGTAATCGCGATTTATCCGATTACGCCCTCATCAACCATCGGTGAACTTGCCGATGAAAAAACCGCCCATGGCGAAACTAATGTTTGGGGACAAATCCCCAGTGTCTGTGAATTACAATCCGAAGCCGGTGCAGCGGCGACTGTTCATGGCGCACTAGCCAGCGGTTCGCTAAGTACTACTTTCACTGCCTCGCAGGGCTTATTATTAATGTTGCCCAATATGCATAAAATTGCCGGTGAGCTTACTCCGACAGTCTTCTATGTAACCGCACGAACGATTGCCAGCCACGCATTATCAATTTTCTGTGATCATTCCGATGTTATGGCGGCAAGAAATACTGGTTTTGCCACCATTTTTGCCGGCAATGTCCAGGAAGTCATGGATTTATCACTAGTGGCACAAAATGCTACGTTAGAATCGCGGATTCCATTTATGATGGTTTTCGACGGATTCAGAACCTCACATGAATTGAATAAAATTGCAGTGATTGATAGAAATACCATCAAAAATTTCATCAATCCCCAAGCGTTGCAAGCCCACCGTGAACGGCGGCTGACTCCAGATAATCCACATATTAAGGGCACGGCACAAAATCCGGATGTATTTTTTCAGGCACGGGAAGCAATTAATCCCTATTACACTAATGCAATTAGCATCATCAAAGCCAACCTTGATAAATTAGCAGCGGTTACCGGACGAAGTTATCAACCCTATGAATACTATGGTGCTGCTGATGCTGAGCGGATTATTGTTGCGATGGGTTCGGCGTGTGAAACCATCCGTGAAAGCATCACCAAATTAAATCACCAGGGTGAAAAAGTCGGAATGGTGCAGGTGCGGATGTACCGTCCATTTGCGATTGATGATTTTGTCAAAGAATTACCGGCAACCACCAAAACTATTGCGGTAATTGATCGCACCAAAGAAGCCGGTGCGGTTGGTGAACCATTGTACTTGGATATTAAAACCGCGGTCGTTGAAGCACTTGAAAATGAGCAAGCACCATTTAGTCATTTACCATTAATCATTGGCGGACGCTATGGCTTAAGCTCCAAAGAGTTCACACCACCAATGGTTAAAGCGATATTTGATAATCTGAACCAAGCAAGACCAGCAATTGTGCGCAATTTCGTCGTTGGGATTAATGATGATGTTAGCCATAAAAGCCTGCTATTAGATGAAAGTTTCTCTAGCAGTAATCCACAAAATTTCCGGGGAATATTTTTTGGAATGGGTTCTGATGGGACTGTTGGAGCCAATAAAAACTCGATTAAGATAATCGGTGAAAAAAGCGATAAATTTGTCCAAGGGTTCTTTGAATACGATTCGAAAAAATCCGGCTCATATACTATTTCGCATTTGCGCTTTGGCGATGCACCAATTAACAGCACCTATCTAATTGAAAAAGCTAATTTTATTGCTTGCCATAATTTCAGTTTTTTACGTAAATATGATATTTTAGACAAGGCCGAAATCGGCGCGACTTTATTATTGGCCAGTCCATTTGCCAAGGATGCGGTTTGGGATAATTTACCATTACAATTACAGCAACAAATCATTGCTAAAAAAATTGATTTGTATATTATTCAGGCTGAAAAAATTGCCCGCGAAAATAAAATGGGTGCGCGAATCAACACCATCATGCAAACCGCATTTTTTGCCATCAGCAAGGTATTGCCATTAGATACTGCGATTACTGCCATCAAAGAAGCAATTCAAAAAACCTATGCCAAAAAAGGCAATGAAATTGTTGAGCGCAATCTAGTGGTAGTTGATGCGGCATTAAATGCCGTAGAACAAGTGGTAGTCCCAACTGTTGCCACCAGTAAAATCAACATGCTCGCGCATATTAGCGCGGATGCTCCGCAATTTGTCCAAAAAATTGTCGCACCGATGTTAGCGCTTAAAGGCGATAAAATTCCGGTGTCGGCACTGCCGGTCGATGGGGTTTGGCCAACTGGGACTGCCAAATTTGAGAAACGTAATATTGCCACCCACGTACCGGAGTGGAATCAGGATTTATGTACTCAGTGTGCTTTATGTACGCTGGTATGCCCGCATGCGGCAATTCGGATGAAAGTTTTTGATCCGGAACAAACTAATGACGCACCAGAGACTTTCAAACATGTAGCAGCGAAAATCAAAGGTTTTGAGGGCAAACGTTATTCGTTACAGGTTGCGGTTGAAGATTGTACCGGCTGTGATGCCTGTTTCCATATTTGCCCGGTCGCCGACAAAAAAAATCCGGGTAAAAAAGCCTTAAATATGGTACCACAATTACCGATTCGCGATCAGGAACGCGAAAATTTTACCTACTTTAGCCAGTTGGGTGAAACGCATGCTGAGGACGTCAGTGGTGGAATTGCCAATCTCAAAGGCTCACAATTGATGCAACCATTATTTGAATTCTCCGGCGCCTGCTCCGGTTGCGGCGAAACTCCGTACATTAAATTATTGACTCAATTAATTGGTGATCGGCTGATGATTGCCAATGCCACCGGCTGTTCCTCGATTTTTGGCGGTAATTTACCAACTACACCATATTGTAGCAATGATCAAGGACGCGGTCCGGCATGGGCAAATTCTTTGTTTGAAGACAATGCCGAATTTGCACTGGGAATGCGGCTGGCTGAAGACCAGTTGCAAGAACGAGTACGGATGGAGTTGCTTAAATTGGTTCAATCCCAGCAATTACCAGCCACGCACCAGTTAATCAGCGAGATATTGAATAATCCGGTAAAAACGGCACAGGAAATTGAGCAGCAACGGCAACGGGTTCAGCAATTAAAAGAACTGATTGCACAAACCGCCGGTTATTCTGAACTGGTTGAAATTATTGATCATATCATTGATAAAAGCGTGTGGGCGATTGGCGGGGATGGCTGGGCATACGACATTGGCTATGGCGGATTGGATCACGTGATTGCCAGCAACCGTAAGGTTAAGATGCTGATTTTAGATACCGAAAGCTACTCCAATACCGGTGGACAAATGTCAAAATCAACACCATTGGGAGCAATTGCCAAATTTGCCACCAACGGTAAAAATTTCTTCAAAAAAGAATTGGGATTATTGGCTATAACCTATCGTCATGTCTATGTCGCGCAAATTGCGGTAGAAGCTAATCCGATGCAGGCAATACGTGCACTAAATGAGGCTGAGGCTTATGATGGTCCAGCAATCGTTATTGCCTATTCACAATGTATTGCTCATGGAATTGATATGACCAGCGGAGCCGAACAACAACGGCGGGCGGTACAAAGTGGCTATTGGTTACTCTATCGCTTTAATCCGGCATTGAGTTTGGAAGGTAAAAACCCAATGCAGTTGGATAGTAAAGCCCCGGTAATTCCATTAAGTGAATACTTCAATTCGGAAAACCGCTTCCGTGGAGTAAAAAATATCGACCCACAACGCGCCGCAGAATTTATGGAGCGCGGACAGGAAAATATTCTACGCCGCTACAAGCAGTATGAATATATGTCCAAAATGCCGTTATTCTCGGATGTTAGCGCTGATATTCCGGTTGCCAAAGAAGCCGATGAATAATTAACACCAGTAGCGGCAACCGAATAGTTTTATCCGCGCTGCCGCCGGCAAACTAAATATTTGGGTTAAATCAATCTCCTACCATCAATTTAGAGACATTAATTAATTTTAGAAAATAGCACTAAATGAAAAAAATACTCCTATTGGCGTTAACCGCAGTATCTGTAACTAGTTATGCCCAAGATGCCTTACCGACCACTAAAGTAACTGCGATCGAAAATTTCCAACCGGAAAGCTATTTAGGCAAATGGTATGAAATCGCCAGAATTCCATTTTATTTTGAAGAACACTGCAAAGCACCGATAACTGCCAACTATGCTCTGGATGGCAAAAATCTGACCGTAACCAATTCCTGTGCAACGGAAGACGGTAAAATTGATGTTGCGCATGGAATGGGATACTTCACCGAATCTACTCCCAATATCGCTAAATTAGAAGTAACATTTGTTCCCGCTTGGCTGAGGTTTACTCATATTGGTCGCGGCGATTATTGGGTTCTTTATACCGATTACCAGTATTCATTGGTGGGCAGCCCAAATCATAAATATTTATGGATACTCTCGCGAAATGAAACAATTGAATCTGCTTGCTTAGATCAGCTATTAGCCATCGCTAAAGAACAAGGGTTTGATACCACCAAGCTGTTGTTTAATTACCCAAAGAGCGCATCACCGACAAACTAAACCCAAAGTCTTTCATTCACCATTATTGTGATTTAGGATTATCACTATCTAAATAACCAGCAGAGTAATTGCGGTATAATAACCCCCGTATAAATTTTAAGGTTTAATCCGGAATTCACCATGCTAGAACAACTTCTTACTCCGCTATTTAACCAGCTATTAAAGTTGGTTAGCCAGCGCTTTAACCGTCTGCAGCCTAATTTCAGTGAGCTGCTGGGTAAATATTCAGCGGCAACTTTTCTAATTGATTGCAGCGACCTACCGTTTAATTTGCAAATATCATTTCCCAACCAACGCTTGTTGATTGAGCTAGCGCCAATCAGAGCGAGCACCACTAGTACTATTCGCGGCAAAAGCGAGTATTTTTTACAATTATTACGCAAAAATGCCGATAGTGATGCGCTTTTTTTTCAGCAGAAATTAATCATCAGCGGCGATATGGAAGCGGCTACCGCTTTTCGTAATTGTTTGGAACGAATTGATTTTGATTTATTACAATTTTTATCACCACTGGATAATCCACTGGCAACCAAATTGATCCACAAAATTCAGCGCAGCAACACAATAAATACCAGTCCAGTACCGCGTAATCCGGCACTAGAGTTAGTTTGCCCTGCCGGTAATCCGCAGATTCTTAGAACCGCGATTGATGCCGGTGCCGATGCGGTCTATTTTGGCTTTAATAAGCATGGCAATGCCCGCAATTTTGCCGGATTAAATTTTAGCTACCCCGAAGTTGAAGAAGCCCTAGCCTATGTTCATGGCAAAGGACGCAAGATGCTAGCCGCCATCAATGCCTATCCGCAAGCGCAAAATATTGACTATGTCAAAGAAACCATCGCAACTGCCGCTAAATTGGGAGTGGATGCGGTAATTCTCGCCGATATCGGAATGCTTGATTATGCCACCACACATCATCCAGAGCTGCACCGTCACTTATCGGTACAAGCCTCTGCCGGCAGCAGCGATGCACTGGAGTTTTACGCCCGTGAGTTTGGCATCAAACGGGTAATTTTGCCGCGGATTTTAGATTTTGGCCAAATTCGGGACATAACTGCGGCTGCCAATGAATTGGGCGTTGAAGTCGAAATTTTTGGTTTTGGTGGCTTGTGCGTGATGGCGGAAGGACGCTGCAGCTTATCCGGTTATCTGACCGGCAAATCACCAAATATGCACGGGGTCTGTTCACCAGCTGAACAAATTAGTTATACCCAACAGCAGGATAAATTGCAAATAAAACTCAATCAATTTACCATTAATGAATTCAATAATCGCCAAACTGCTTGCTATCCAACTATTTGTAAGGGGCAATTTAGCTGCAATGGACAGCAACAGCATATCTTTGAAGAACCCACCAGTTTAAGCCTGTTAACCAGTTTAAAAACCATGGTTGACTGTAAAGTCAAAGCCTTGAAAATTGAAGGTCGCCAGCGTTCCAACTCCTATGTCCGGCAGGTAGTTAGTACCTTCCGCTACGCGGTTGATCGTCTTGATAGTTTACACGATCAGGATCTGGAACAATTAAATCTGCAATTACAACCATTAATGGAAGGTGCTCATGCCACCGAAGGAGCGTATCGTGAACACTGGAATTAAACAACCCACTATCAGTTTAGCTCCGCTGCATTATCCATGGACTGGCGAGCAAATCAGCCAATTTTATCATGATGCCGCCCAGAATCCTTTGATTTCGCGGGTTTATCTGGGTGAAATAGTCTGTGCCAAACGCCGGCCGTTAATCCAAAAATATTTAACTACGATCATTGAGGAGCTACAGACTGCCAATAAAGAAATCGTGATTAGTACGCCGGTACTGCATAATGATAACGACAGCCATCAATTAATGCTTGATAACATTGCGCTGGCGCAGCACCACCAATTAACCGTTGAGATTAATGATTTGGCTGGTCTTAGCCATTTAAGCGGGCAAAAATTTATCGTTGGCCCGTACATCAATACTTATAATCGTGATACTTTAGGAGTTTTTCAACGCCGTGGTGCGCAGTTATTGTGTCCACCATTTGAATGTAATCAAACAGTAATTCGCGACCTGGCACAGGGAAATTTACCCCTTGAAATAACAATTTTTGGTAAAATTCCACTCTCGATTTCTTCGCGCTGTTTTATTGCCCACCATCAGCAACTTTTACGCGATGAGTGTAAACTGGCGTGTATCAAAGAAAATCAGGAGCTGATTGCCGCCAGCAATAACACCGATTTATTTACCATCAACGGTATGCAGGTTCAATCGGCAAAAATTTATAATTTGATAAATCAATTGCCGGAATTAATGGCGATGGGAATCAGTAATTTTCGGGTAATGCCGACCACCGGTTATTCATTGACCAAAATCAGTGAACTGATAGCTGCCGGACTTAGCGGTCAAAAACTATTTAATCTGGATAATAGTCAATTTATTAATGGCTTCTATCATAATTGTGAAGGCTATAAATACGTTCAATGAGCGATAAAAATTACATCACTTTAACCGGCTATGCCAATTTGCGCGAAGAATTACACCTGTTGGTAACCAAGGAGCGCCCACAATATGTACAGTTGGTAAATTGGGCAGCCAGTAATGGCGATCGTTCCGAGAATGCCGATTATCAGTATGGCAAAAAAAAACTCCGGGAAATTGACCGCCGGATTCACCAACTGACCAAAAAAATTGAAAATGCTGAAGCAGTAGATCCCCGGGTTCATGTAGGTGCTGAAACTATTTACTTTGGCGCAACGGTAACGATTATTCGTAATGGCACTCAAGAACAAACCGTAACTATTGTCGGTCAGGACGAAATCAACCCAGAAGCAAATCATATCAGCTGGACTTCGCCGTTAGCACGGAATTTATTGCGCAAAAAATTAGGCGATATGTTTAATTTCCAGCCACCACAAGGAATGGATGAAATAGAAATAGTAGAAATCAATTATGACTAAAAAAACCATTACGATTATCGGTGGTCATGGCTTAATGGGTGAGCTGTTTGCCCGCTTATTTGGCGAATTGGAACATTGCGTCCACAAATTAGGACGCAGGGAATGGGATACTGCCGCGCCGATTCTGGCTGCTAGTGACTTGGTGATTGTCAGTGTTCCAATAAATAGTACGCTTGAAATCATCAAGCAAACCGCACCGCTACTAAAGCCGCAAACCATTTTAGCCGACTTCACCTCACTCAAAGTTGAACCGGTTTTGACGATGCTTGCCAATCATCTGGGGCCGGTCGTCGGATTACATCCGATGTTTGGACCAACCATAACCACCACAGCAGCGCAGGTAGTTGTAGTCTGCGATGGGCGGCAAAGCGAATATTATCAATGGTTGATTGAGGATTTATCTCGCTTGGGATTTACGCTCAAGAACCTGCCTGCCGGTCAGCACGATCAAGCAATGTCCTTCATTCAGGGGGTTGAGCATTTTATTACTTTTGCGCTGGGGACTTTTCTCCAGCATAAAAACCAGCATCCGCAAAAATTACTGGAAATCGCCAGTCCAATTTATTTAGCCAAATTGCTGCTGATGGGACGGATTTTTGATCAAGATCCCAAGCTCTATGCCGATATTATTATGGCCGATAAGGAACGCTTGGCGCTGATTAGTGAATTTGCCGAATGGTTAAGCAACTGGTCTCACCAACTGCAAGCCGGAAATAAGGATGAATTTATTGCCGCATTTAGTTCTGCCAGTGACTGGATGGGCGAATTTACCGCCTATGCACAAAACATCAGTGATCATTTTTTGAATATTGAACAGCCCGACAAGGAGTAATCATGATGAAACTATATCTATTAGCGGCTCTCTCAATAATTGGCAGATCTGCGCTCGCGGCACCAGTGGTAGGAGCTGGCAACAATCTTAATTCAGCAACAACTGTGGCAACACCACCGCAAGCAGGTATTTATTTTAATGCCAATGGCAAATATACCGGAACTACCACTACCGTTAACGGCGCAACCAGCTATTATCAGGATGGCAAATATCAGGGACAAGCTCCGGCGAATAGTAACCTGTATCTAAATCAAACCGGACAGGTTCAGCAAATCAGCAAATGACCACCAAATTTATTACTTTTTATCGCCGCTTTGCCGCTGACATTCTTAACGGTAAAAAAACCATCACCATCCGCGATGCAGAAGCCAATTATTTTGAAAATGGTGATGTCGTTCATGCCTACACCTTTGAAACCCGTGAATTGTTTGCTACCCTGGCTATCCACAGCATCGAAAAGCTTAATTTCGAGGAATTAAACAATCAACATGCGGCGCAGGAAAATATGACTCTTGTTGAATTAAGGGCCATAATCAAACAAATTTATCCGGATGATTGCCAGTTATACCTAATTACTTTTCACAATCTCCCGCTTATAAACTCTCATCATCCAACTTCTTTAGATACGCCAACCGCTCGCTAATCCGCTGTTCAAAGCCCTGATCACTGGGGGTGTAAAATTTTAACGGCGTCATGCCATCCGGAAAATATTGCTCACCGGCAACGTAATGGTTGGGATAATCATGGGCATAACGATATTCTTTACCATAACCCAATTCCGCCATCAATTTGGTTGGCGCATTACGTAAATGAATCGGCACCGGAGCCGATGCGGCCTGCGCCAAATAAGCCCGTAACTGATTATATGCCAGTTCCAGCGAATTACTTTTATTGGTTACTGCCAGATAAACTACCGCGCCGGCAATGGCCAACTCGCCCTCGGGAGATCCTAGCCGCTCATAGGTTTGCAGAGCATTATTAACTACCGTTGCCGCATTGGTATCGGCAAAGCCAATATCTTCCCATGCCATTCTTAATAACCGTCGCCCGATGTACAACGGATCAGCCCCGGAACTCAACATCCGTCCAAACCAATACAATGCAGCATCCGGAGATGAACCACGCACCGATTTATGCAATGCCGAAATCTGATTGTAAAATTCTTCCCCACCTTTATCAAAGCGTTGCAAGTTTTTGGGTACGACCTGACGGATTATTTCGACGCTAATATCCTTACCGTTACCAGATTCAACCAGCAACTCAACCAAATTTAATAAGCGACGGGCATCACCGTCGCTTAAATCCACTAATAATTCCCGCGCCTCGATATCCATAGTCAATTGCGGAAATTTTGCCACGGCGGTAGTCAACAACGTCAATAAATCGTCCCGCGAAAGACTCTCTAATACATAGACCTGCAAGCGCGACAATAAGGCATTATTTATTTCAAAAGAAGGATTTTCGGTGGTAGCACCAATCAAAATAATTTTACCTTCTTCCAGATGGTGTAAAAAGGCATCTTGCTGCGCTTTATTAAAACGATGGATCTCATCAACAAACAACACCGTCGGTTTGTCAAATAGACCGGCAGCATTGGTTTCAGCTTGCTCCAATGCCTCCTTGATATCTTTTACCCCACTAAAAACCGCGGAGAGTTTAATCGCATGACAATCAAAACTATTGATTAATATATTTGCCAAGGTAGTCTTGCCAACCCCCGGCGGCCCCCAAAAAACCATTGACGGTAATTTACCGGCTTGTACCAGACGGTTTAACGGCGCATCGGGCGCAACTAAATGGCGTTGACCAATGACTTCAGCAAGATTTTTCGGACGTAATAATTCGGCTAATGGCTGCATAAATTCGGCTTAAAAGAATATTTTCAAAACAATATTATAATACAGTGCTGGTAATGAACTTGGTCGATACGTTATAATAATTACTTTATTGTAAAATCGGGATAGTAGTCAATGTGGCAAACTCACGTTACGGTAGCAGCAATTATTGAAAAAAACCAGCAGTTCGTATTGGTAACTGATGTTACTTCACAAGGATTGAAGTTAAATCAGCCCGCTGGACATGTTGAACCGGAAGAGGATTTCATTCAAGCAATTATTCGGGAAGTAAAAGAAGAATCATCACTGCAATTTACTCCGGAAAAGATTGTTGGAATTTACTGGTATCGCCCCAATCCGGAAAATAATTATCTGCGGATTTGCTTTAAGGGGCGCCTAAAAGATGAACAGGCTGAACCAATGCCTTCAAATTCTGATGATGGAGTGGTGGCTGCTCACTGGTATCCGCTGGAAGAAATCACTCAGCGCCGACACGAACATCGCAGCTTACTGGTAATGAAGTGTATAAATGATTACTTATCCGGACAGGAATATCCGCTGGAAATTTTAGCCAACTTCCGCGATAGCGCACCGGTATATCTGGATTAACCACTTAAAATAATGATTAGATTATGAGCAAAATAGTACTGGGCATGTCCGGCGGAGTTGATTCGTCGGTAGCGGCACACCTGCTAAAACAGCAAGGACATCAGGTAATCGGTATTTTCATGCAAAACTGGGAAGATGCCAGTGATGATGAATACTGTACCATCAAAGAAGATAGTATGGATGCAATTGCGGCGGCTGATGTTATTGGCATTGACATTGAAATTGTAAACTTTGCTGCCGAATATAAAGAGCGGGTATTTAGCTATTTTCTTGCCGAATATCAAGCCGGGCGAACGCCCAATCCGGATATTTTATGTAATTCCGAGATTAAATTTAAGGCATTTCTAGAGCACGCCTTACGCTTGGGAGCTGATTATATTGCTACCGGGCACTACGTGGCTAAAGAAACTACCGCTAATGGTGAAATACTAACCCGGGCACAAGATAGCAATAAAGACCAAAGCTATTTCCTTTATCGCTTGAATCAATACCAAATCAGCCATGCGCTGTTTCCATTAGGAACATTGCTTAAACCGCAGGTACGGCAGATTGCCAGCGAAATTGGCTTACCCAATGCAACTAAAAAAGACAGCACCGGGGTTTGCTTTATTGGCGAACGTCCCTTCCGCGAGTTTTTGAGCAAATATTTGCCAACTACTCCCGGTAATATGCTCACCCCTGCCGGAAAAATAATCGGTCAGCACGGTGGGCTGATGTATTATACTTTAGGGCAGCGTAAGGGCTTGGGTATTGGCGGTCAAGGTGATCCGTGGTTTGTCGCCGATAAAAACTTGGCAACCAATGAATTGATTGTAGTTCAAGGGCACCAGCATCCCTTACTGCTAAAGAAAAGCTTGCGTGCCAAACAATTAAGCTTTGGATTGGGCACCATCCCCGCCGATGGACGTTATAGCGCCAAGACCCGTTATCGGATGCAGGATGCGAGCTGTAGCCTAGAACAGATCGGTGCCGATGAAATAGAATTGATTTTTGACGAACCGCAATGGGCAATTACTCCCGGGCAATCGGTTGTAATCTATGATGGAAATTATTGTCTTGGCGGTGGAATTATTGATTAACCTGTAATTCGACATTAAAAAAATTAATACGTGATGTTACGCATGATAAGGAATTTAGCGCTAAGTTATTGATTTTTCCTCATGGCACGCTGGTTTTACACCAGCAACCAGCGCACAAAATCGTCAAACTCAATAACTTAACGCTAAAATAGAGACAAGTGCGTAACAGAAGTTAATAATACAAAGGAACAAAATAACCATGAAAAATACCAAATATACTTCGGAAGCGATGAACTTCATTAACACCCTCTTAAACCAGCCGGGATTGCATCAGGAGCAAATGAAATTGCGCAGGACTTGGTGGGACAAAGACTTTATTGATCAGGATGAGCAAAAAGCTTATGCCGAATCTGAAGTTAAATATGATGGTTATGTTTATTTTAGCTACCCACAATCTAAATAAATGTTAAAAACCCCGATTACCGCGGAAATTTATGCCTATTGCCACACTAAAGGGGTAAGAGAATCCCGCGAGCTTCAAGAACTACGCCGTGAGACCTCGCTACTTGCTAATGCCCAGATGCAAATTACCCCATTACAGGGCGCAACGTTGGCGATGTTGGCACAATTAGTTGGGGTAAAAAAATATCTTGAAATCGGAATGTTTACCGGTTATAGCGCGCTCTGGGTTGCGCAAGCGCTGCCGAATAGTGCCAAGCTAATAACGCTGGATATTAGTGATGCACATTTACCGTTAGCACAAAAACATTGGTCGCAGGCCGGCGTTGCCGCAAACATTGAAGTTAAAATTGCTCCGGCAGTAACCACCCTGCAACAACTGCATGATCAATCTCAACTATTTGACATGGCATTTATTGATGCCAACAAGGCTGAATATCTGGATTATTATGAACTGTGTTTGCAGTTGATTCGCCCCGGTGGCTTGATTGTTATTGATAATGTTCTAATGTACGGACAGGTGCTGGAAGCCAATCCGGATAAAAAATATGTTCGGGTTTTGCAACAACTAAACGATTTAATCGCCAATGATCCGCGGGTCGAAATCTGTATGCTACCAATTGGAGATGGATTTACCCTAGCCAGAAAAAAGGATAATAAATGAAACGAAGAGCACGAAGAGATACCCTACATAACCAAATGAATGTGGTTCCCTATATTGATGTAATGCTGGTATTACTGGTTATTTTCATGGTAACCGCACCGATGTTTACCCCGGGAGTAATCAATCTCCCATCAGTTGGTAAAGCCGCACAGGTAACTACTAAGCCTTTGGAAATAAATATTGATTCGGCAGGAAATTACACGCTGACTCAGGATAATAAATCGACATCAATTGCCACTTTGGATAATTTGGTAAGCCAAGCTGTAACCATGTCAACACCAGATACACCGGTGGTAATTGCCGCCGATAAAACCGTCCAATATGACAAAGTTATTGCTGTAGTTGATCGCCTATATAGTGCCGGTATCAAAAAAGTAGCATTGGTTGTAAAACAGAAAAATGGTTAAAGAACAAACAAAATCGGCAACGATAATTTCGCTGGCACTGCATATTGGGCTGGCGGTTGGATTATTGATTTTCAGTAAGCCCATTTCAATGCTAATCCCTTCGCGTTCCGATGGGCTGGAAGTTAGTCTGGTGTCAATGCCCAATGAAACGGTGCAACCCTATCAACCAAAGATAAAAGCGCAAGTTGAACCGATAAAAACACTAGATACACCGGCAGATGTTAATCTGAAACAAGAGACTAAACCGCTGCCGAAACCAACACCGAGCATGGAACCACCAAAAACACCGCCAAAACCAAAACAGCAAGCGGCGCAGGAGGTTGCTCAAATGCAACCGACACCACCGAAAGTAAAACCGGTCAATAAAAAAGCGCAGATTAATGATCTGCTTGGTGATGCTTTATCAACCAATAGTACCGCGATCCGCAAAGGTAAAGCATTGGGCGGCAATCCAAATGGAACCAGTGACAGCAATAATTTAATTGGCAATTATGCTGATCAGGTAATCAATGCCGTACGACCATTTGTAATGGTTCCGGATGATATTAGTCCAAAAGCCAAGGCAATTGTACAAGTTGAATTAAATCCGAATTTAAGCGTTCGTAAAGTAACATTACTAAAATCAAGCGGTAATAGCGCTTATGATGGCTATGTTCAGCAGGCAATTCAACGGGTAAAGGTATTTCCACCATTACCAGATGGTGCCCGCTATGTTGATTATCGAATACTAAAATTGACATTCCGCCCTGAATAATTGGCTAATTAAGTAATAATAGATTTTGAGAATTTTATAAAGGAACTAATTGATATGAAAAAAATAGTTATTTTGTTGTCATTGAGCATTGGCTTTGCCTATGCAGATCAAAATATTGAAATCGTCGGCGGCAGTAGCGCTGGCGCACCAAAACTGGCAATTGTTAATTTCACCAATGAGGATGGCAGTATCAGTGATGAGATTACCAATGACTTTAAAATTACCGGTGAATTTAATGTTGCCAATTATACAACTGCTGATAGTGTAGCCAGCGGAACTTTATACACCATCAAAGGGACGGTAAGTAATGACCCAACCACTGGACAAATGCAAATCCAATATCAGTTAATAAACAATACCACCAATCAGGTAATGCTGGATCAGACCGCAGCATTTAATTCGCAGTATCAACGCAAAGCAGTTCATGCTATTGATAATGCCATTTACCAAAAGCTTACCAATGTCAAAGGTGCATTTACCAGTAAAATCGCCTTATCAGTTCAGCAAAGTTCCGGTAAATATGCAATTATCGTTAGCGATTACGATGGCTATAACCAAAAAACCCTGTTGACTACTGCCCGTCCAATTATTTCACTAGATTGGGATAACAGCGGTAAATATTTAAGCTATGCGACTTATGAAACTGGTAAACCGGTGGTTTATGTACAAAATTTAGCGGCCGGCACCCGTTATGCAGTTGCTAATTTCAGCGGCTCTAATTCTTCACCGGTTTTTACCCCTAATAGCCAAAAATTAGCGGTAACGTTAAGTAAAGATTATGGCTCACATATTTATCTGGTTAATAATCAACGGTATAGCTCCGGCAGCTATGCAGTACCATTGATAAATTATGGAACAATTGATACCGAAGCTGATATTTCAACTACCGGTAAGCTTGTTTTCACCTCTGATCATGACGGTGGTCCGCAAATTTTTATGACGGATTTAAATGGTTCATCACCAATCCGAATTACCAATGGTCTGGGCAAATATAATACTACGGCGCGTTTTTCCAATGATGGCAGCAAAATAACTTTCATCAATCGAAACAATGGAACACTGCAAGCTTATGTGTTGGATTTAGTCACACAATCTGCTTATCCAGTAAATCAAAATGCCAGCCATGATATCTCGCCAAGTTTCGCGCCCAATGATAAATTAATACTCTTTTCTAGCGATAATTCGGTATATATCAGTAACGTAACTGGAACCGTCCAGACAAAGTTAAATAATTTAAACTTTAGTGAGGTAGTAGATCAACGCTGGTCACATAGTTATTAATAATTTTATATCAATGAGTTTGTAGTATAATACCCTCATAAAATATAAGTACGTTACATCCGTTATTTTTTAATCTATTCATGATTATAAGGAGTAAATCATGTTAAAAAAAATGTTGATTCTGGCTTTGGGTAGTGTTTGTTTTAGTGTCTATGCGGATAATACTAACGCGAGTCAAGGATACACAGAAGCAAAACAAGCGAAACAGGTAGCTGATGGCGATAATCAGGCGCCAGATAAATTTGATGCTAATAAGTCTGCAGTATCTACTCAGTCCAATAGCCCAACTGTGAGCTCTTTTGCAGCTAGTAGCCAATTGTTTCCACAACAAAATCAATTGACCGGCACCAAAGGGCAAAAATATTATTCTGAATCAGAAATGAGAACCCATCAGAATAATCCAAATGTAAATTCATTTGCATACAGTGGCGCGCAATTTCCAAACCAAAATGCCATAACCGGAACCAAGGGGCAGAAATATTATAGTGAATCGCAAATAAAGCATCACACTAATAACCCGACAGTAAATTCACGGTTATCAAGTGCTAATATGTTCCCACAGCAAAATTCTTTCAATCATGATGGAAAATCTGTGGAAAGTGCAAATTAATAAGTTCAGGCAACTGTAATTATTGATTTGGTTTTATGTTATTGATTGATACTGCCCAAAGTTGGTTGCATAGTTATTCCAAATACTGTATAATCACGAGTAGGTAGTCTTTAACTATCTTGGTTAATTAACTCTGAAAGGAAAACTCTATGAAAAAACTATTAGCTTTAGTTATTGCTGGTACTGCTTTAGTAGCTTGTTCATCAAACAAAGCACCTGTTGAAGCTCCTGTAGCTTCTGCTCCGGTTGCTGCTCCAGTTGTAGCTTCTGCTCCAGTTGTATCTAATCACAACAGTGTTTATTTTGCATTTAACAAATATGATATTCAAGAACAATATTCTGATATCGTTAAAGCAAATGGTAGCTTCTTAGCTGCTAACCCTAAAGCAACTGTACAAGTTCAAGGTAACACCGATGATATCGGTTCAGTTGAATACAACTTGTCTTTAGGTCAAAAACGTGCTGATGCAGTTAAAAAAGCTTTGATCGCTACTGGTGCTAGCAAAGCTCAAGTTGAAGCTACATCTAACGGTAAACTTAAACCTAAATACGACAACAACACTTCAGAAGCTCGTGCTATGAACCGTCGTGCTGATATTATGTTTAAAGCTGATCAGCCTGCTGGTTATTCTACTGATAGCAATGGCTTGCCAATGGTTGATGGTAGCGTTTACAACGGTACTGTTGCTCAAGGTGTTGAGTAATCATGAAAAAAAGTTTGTTGGCAATTTTCGGGTTGTCAGCAAACCTTTTTTTAATTGGTTGTGCTGACGATCAAGCACGTCAGCAAATTGCTGACACAAATCAACGCTTGAATCAACTCCAACAAAATATTGGAGTTCTGGATAATAAAGTATCCAATCAAAAAGTTCTCGACCTCCTTAATCAAATCAGCGACTTGCAAAATCAAATTAACCAACTCAATGGGCGGGTAACCACGCTTGAACAAGGTCAAAAGACTGGGCAAGGCGACGCGGGTCAAGAATTACAATCTTTAGACTTACGTGTTTCGGCACTGGAAAGCGCAATTAACGGTAGTAGCAGCCCGCGGGCGTATACACCAGCAAAAGCGGCCGTTGCTAGCGGCACTAACAGTCAATTGCAAGATGCAATAAAGAAAATTCAGTCAAATAACCTCACTGGAGCAATTTCTGAATTAAAAGATATTATGGCTAATAGCTCTGATAAAGCGGTAGCAGCTAATGCACGGTATTTCCTATCGGTTGCTTATGTTGCAAATGCTCAATACAAAGATGCAGTTAGCGAAGCAAATAAGTTTATTGCAGCAAATGCTAATAACAAGTATGTACCTGATGCGATGCGGGTTATTTATATTTCGCAAACCCAAATGGGAAGTACTACGGCAGCAAAAGCAACTGCAAAAAGACTAATAAAGAGCTATCCAAATAGTGAAGCTGCTAAAAAAGTAGCTGCTCAACAAGCTCAATAAAATAAAAACTCAAGTTCATACTTGAGTTTTTATTTTTTATCTCCACCCTCTATTAGGAAATAGTAATGCAGGCTAATTTACATTCTACCTCAGGAAATCAATTTACTAACTATTCGGCAACAATGGTTGCAGTGAATAAAATTGAATATAGCCAAAATTTGCTGGTTACTGCTAACCGAATTCAAGAAATAAATATTCATTCTCTAACTGGAATCAATTGGGAATATCTGAAACAAATTGTAGATGTAGATAATTTAGATTTAATTATATTTGGTACCGCCGATAAAATTGTCCCACTGGAAAAATCACTACAGCAACAACTGCAGCAACAGCATATCGGCTATGAAGTTATGCCTATCCCAGCGATGTGCCGAACATTTAATTATCTTTCGGCAGAGGCTCGGAATGTACTAGCTTTTGTTTTATTTTAAACAACCGCTTGATGTAATTGCAAAAACAAATCCTTGTCTAGCTTTCCATCAGAATTTCTAACACCAGTTCCCAAATGTATCTCCTGACAGCCAATTAACTTGATTAGCTGACGGGCATTTGAAGGTTTTACCCCGCTACCGACTAATAGCTTAACTCCAGAATTAGCCTCACGCTCCATCGCGATTAATTCATTAACCCCTTCCAGCGCAGTTGGTTTACCACCCGAAGAGAGTACCCGTTGTAAATTAGTCCCTCGGTAATTCTGTAACTCCTTGAACGCTGCTACCGTATCCTTAGCAACATCGATTGCGCGATGAAAGGTTACTCCGACAGTAGATTTGGCAACCTGAAAAAGTATTTTCTCCAACTGGCCAAAATTAATCTCATTGCTATAGTTAAGTGAACCAAATACAATATTAGCCGCTTTAGTATCACTTAAAATAAAATCAATCTCCTGCTCTATCTGAGTCATGGTTTTTTGATCATAGACAAAACTTTGCGCATGCGGACGGACCATTACACTAACTGGAATCGCAACAGCAGCACAAATTCGCTTAATTAACTCCGGCTCAGGAGAAAGCCCACCATCAGCAAATGAATGAATCAGCTCTAGCCGATCGGCACCGTACTCCTGTGCCAACAATGCCTCATTAAGACTAGTTACAATTATTTCAACCAACATATCAACCCCATTCTTTATTAATTACATCGCATTGTATTTATTTCACAAAGCCCTCAAGCTGGTGCCAGATTAAGTCCAAAGAATTTTCTAAACTATGATCATCATCCAAGGCAAACAGCTTAGCATCGCAATTATTTATCAGATAGCTTTGTGAGTTAGCTAGCGGAATCGTCTGATCTGATTTTCCATGAAAAATCCGCACTGGCAACTGGCGTTTAAAATCACAATCCGGCAAAGCCTGTAGATCTTCAATAAAGCGATAATGTAATTCAATTTCTCGCTGATAACCATAATGAAAAATGGCTTGTTTGCCCGTTTGCTGCCAATTCAATAATATTTCTTTACCGACAATCTGTTCCCACAATGAATTTATGCCAATTGCCGGTGCCAATAAAACCAGTTTTTTAATATTAGCCAATTGCTCTGCAAGTATCAGCCCGATCAGACCGCCCATACTTGAACCAAAGATTACAACCTCATCATCACCAATTACTTCAGCTACCCGCCGCAATTGCTCGCTAACTAATAAAATTGAAAAATCCGGTAGATTAAGATCTATTAACTCTAGCTGATTTCCAAGCTGATTATGAAAAAAGCACGCTTTTACCGATTCAGTACTTGAAGCAAATCCATGTAAATAAATATATCTCACTTCGTCTCCATTAAAATTAAGGCTAACCCTCTTTGGCTAGCCTTAATTAATTTTCAATAGGTCAATCCTACCGAGATTAACCCACCAACGGTATTTTGCGGAACCAAAACACTCCCATAAGAAGTATATGGACTATTAGTGAAATAATAACTATTATAGAAACCTTGTGCGCCCAGCTGGAAATTACGATAAAGGTTAAACTTAGCACCTAAAGTAGTTGTATATTGATAATTATCGTTTGGCGGCACGCCTTGAGTAGTCGGCGCTTGCGAAGAGTTGTATACCATACTCTGATCAAGATAAAAATCAAAAACACTATTTAAACGATATTCCAGCCGCGCACCACCACCAACTGTCCAAAAATAATCTTGGGTTAAATTAGTCGTAGGTTCTGCATAATTCATTGTATAAGAAGAAATATTGGTATTGCGTCCAATCTGTCCATATGGAGTTATCATCAAGGTATCTTTTATCAGCGGGAATGCATAACCGACCTTGACATTAAGACCACCAAAGTTAGGCTGCGACCCAGTAGTTATTCCCAACGCGGGTATTGCCGGATCAGCACCCTGAGAATAATATGTAAGCAAATTGGCATTAACATCCAGCCAAACACCCACATTAAATAAGCGCTCAATTTCTAAATTAATAAATTCACTATTATTAACTGCACCACTTTGGCCATTGGTAAGGTTGCCAGATGTTACCCCAAATCCAACGTTATACTGACGGTCAAATTTTTGAAATGCCGAATAAACATTACCTGATTCATTGGCAGTAGTTGCAGCAAATACCGAAGATACTCCAACTAAACTTAATAATAACAATTTACGCATTAACGACCCTTATAATAATCTGGTTTACTTAGAAAATAAGCCGGTTATTGTGCTTTATTACGCATTTTTTTAAAAATTACATAAATAATATACACTACTACCAAGCCACCAATAACACTTAAAATAATAGTTTTACCTTCATGTATCCAACGCAGCAGATGATTCAAATCATAGGCAAAATAAAAGCCGGCATAAACCCAGATCGGAACACTAATTATCGCGGCACTACCATCCATCAATAAAAATTTCCAATAGGAAACTTTATGGCTAATTCCTGCCGTAATATAAATTGGCGCCCGTAAACCTGGCAAGAATCTGGCAACAAATAATATTTTTGTCCCATAGCGATGAACTTTTTCCTGCATTTTATGATAAACATTATCGGTAAACACCCGCCTCAGCAACGGCATTTGCTTAACCCGCGGACCTAATAAGCGCCCAGCCATAAACATGCAGCCATCGCCAACTAAAACTCCGGCTATGGCAATGATTAGCATAACATGAACATTTAATCCTGGGGTTAAGCCACAAATCACTCCTCCGGCAACCAGTGTAATATCTTCGGGAATTGGAACTCCAAATCCACACGCAACCAAAACCATAAATACCGCAACATATCCATAGCTGGTAAAAAAGATTATTAGCTGGTTAAGAATTTCCATTATCAGCCTTTAATTGCCTGGGCAATTTTTTCTGCAGAGCGCGCAGCTAAATCAGCATTCTTAGCTTCAACCATAACGCGAAGTAACGGCTCAGTACCACTTGGACGGACGATCACCCGCCCATCATCACCGAGTTCTGACTCAACTTCACCCATTGCCTCTGCACAGAGTTTTTGCCATGGGTAATCACGTGAAGTTAATTTTACATTAATCATCGTTTGCGGATAATCACCCCAATCAATAATTTGTTCCAGCGGTTTACCGAGAACCACAATTCCAGCCAACACTTGTAGTGCAGCAATAATTCCATCACCGGTAGTATGCCGATCCAGACATAAAATATGTCCGGAAGCCTCACCACCTAATAACCAATTTCGTTTCAATAACTCTTCAACTACGTAGCGATCGCCAACTTTAGCGCGAACAAAATCATAACCATGTTTTTTTAATGCAACTTCCATCCCCATATTGGTCATTAAAGTACCAACAACGCCCGGAAGTTTTTTCCCTTGTGCCGCATAAGAGAGTAAAATCAAATAGATTAGTTTATCACCATCAAAAAGTTTACCCGATGCATCAACAAATACTACTCGATCACCATCACCGTCAAAGGCAATTCCGTAATCAGCTTGGTTCTTCTGAACCGCTTCAATTAATGTCTTTGGATGGGTTGAACCGCATTGTTCATTAATATTAACACCATCAGGGCGACAGCCCAATTCAATTACTTCCGCCCCCAATTCAGCAAATACATGTGGTGCAACATGATAGGTAGCACCATTAGCACAATCTAAGACAATCTTAAGCTGTTTAAGATCCAACTCATTGGGAAACGTACTTTTACAAAATTCAATATAACGACCTTGCGCATCGCTTAACCGCCGAACCTTGCCCAAGCGTTCGGCAACAACCATTTCCTGATCTAATATCTGCTCAATTTCCTGCTCTATGTCATCGGCAAGTTTGGTACCATTTTTCGAAAAAAACTTAATTCCATTATCATAATATGGATTATGCGAGGCACTAATTACCACCCCCGCCGAAAGCCGTAAAGTTTTGGTTAAATAGGCCACCGCTGGCGTTGGAATTGGTCCAGCCATATAAACATCAACACCGGCATAGGCAAATCCAGCTTCCAGCGCTGATTCAAAAAGATAACCGGATAAACGGGTATCTTTACCAATAATAACTGCGGGCTTCCTACCGCTACGGCCACTAAGTACTTTACCAGCCGCATAACCCAAACGTAAAGCAAAATCTGGGGTAATTGGAAATTCACCAACCTTGCCCCGCACCCCATCAGTTCCAAAATATTTTCGCATATGCATTCTTACCTAGACACAAAAATTAGTTTATCGGTGCAGCTGCCACTGGCGCCATAATCTTAGCAATATCCTGTGCATCAATAGTTTCTTTTTCCAGCAGCATCTGCGCCATTTTTTCAACTTTATCGGCATTATCAACCAATAACTGTTTGGCTAACTTATATTGTTGCTCCAACAACGCGCGAATGGTTTCATCAATCTTTTGCATGGTTGCCTCGGAAACGTGCTTAGTTGAAGTCACACTGCGCCCCAAGAAAATTTCGGACTCATTTTCACCGTAAACTACCGGCCCCATTTCTTCGGTCATGCCAAAGCGGGTAACAATCTTGCGCGCTAAGTCGGTTGCCCGCTCAAAATCATTACTGGCTCCAGTGGTCATTTGGTGCATAAAGACTTCTTCCGCCACTCGTCCACCAAATAAAATCGCGATTTGATTCACCAAATAATCTTTGGTATAAGCATAACGATCCTCTTCCGGCAACTGCATGGTAACCCCCAAAGCTCGTCCCCGCGGAATAATGGTAACCTTATGTACCGGATCAGTACCCGGTAATAATTGCGCGACAATCGCGTGCCCGGATTCATGATAAGCGGTATTTCTCTTCTCATCATCTTTCATTACCATTGAGCGCCGTTCTGCACCCATAATAATTTTGTCTTTGGCATCCTCAAAATCATGCATATCAACCAATTTTTTATTGCGCCGTGCGGCAAATAACGCCGCCTCATTAACCAAATTCGCCAAATCAGCTCCGGAAAAGCCCGGAGTTCCTCGCGCAATAATATGTGCTTCAACATCATTAGCCAGCGGCACTTTGCGCATATGAACATTCAATATCTGCTCGCGACCTTTAATATCCGGCAACGGTACCACCACTTGGCGATCGAACCGTCCCGGACGCATCAACGCCGGATCCAGCACATCGGGGCGATTGGTGGCTGCGATAATAATCACCGTAGTATTGGTATCAAAACCATCCATTTCAACCAGCATTTGATTCAAGGTCTGTTCGCGTTCATCATTACCACCACCAAGACCAGCACCACGTTGGCGACCAACTGCATCAATTTCATCGATAAAAATTATTGCTGGCGCACTTTTTTTAGCTTGTTCAAATAAATCACGTACTCGTGAGGCACCAACACCAACAAACATCTCAACGAAATCTGAACCTGAAATACTAAAAAACGGAACGCTAGCTTCACCAGCAATAGCTTTTGCCAGCAAGGTTTTACCAGTACCGGGTGAGCCACTTAGTAATACCCCTTTTGGCACCCGACCACCCAAGTTTTGGTACTTACTAGGGTCTTTAAGGTAATCAACAATTTCCATTACCTCTTGTTTCGATTCTTCACAACCTGCAACGTCACTAAAACGAATCTGATTTTCCTTACTATCAATCATTTTTGCCCGGCTGCGGCCAAATGAAAAGACACCACCAATCCCGCCGCCGCCTTTACCACCTGATGCACCACGCATAAAGTAAATCCAGACGCCAATCAATAATAGCATCGGGAACCATGATACAAACAAGTTCATCCATAATGATTCTTCTTTTGGCTTAGCTTGAAAAATCACTTTATTTTTCAATAAATCATTAATCAACTGTGGATCATTAGGCGCAAAAGTTGTAAATTTACTATCATCTTTCCGAATACCATTAATCCATTCGCTTTGAGTATTACTACCCTCAATTACCACGCTTTTGATCTGCCCACTTTCCAAATCAGTAATAAACTGTGAATATGGCACTGTGTTACGTGTATCTTTTTGATCATTAAATTTGTTAAAGATAACCATTAACCCCAGGCCAATCATCACCCAAATTAGCAGGCTTTTAAATAAATTACCGTTACGCATAAATCCGTCCAAAATAAAACATTAAAAGTTATTATAACATATCTCAAATTAATAAAATCAGCAAAAATCCCAACAATTTAGAAACTACAAATCGTAGCACCTGACAATAATTATCAATGATATACTTTAACCGCTCATAAGTTGAGCTTTTTTGTATAGACTCTAGGTGATCGCGATTATAGCTAGGAGTGTTGATAAAAAAGGTGCGGAAGTTTACACTTAGTAAATAACGAACCTTTTTTAGCAATGCGACAACGCTAGAATTGTGAGCGCGACGAGTATACACAAAATCACTAATATTTATGAGTACAAAGCAAATACACCTCACTACTTTTACTGCGTGAAGCATCCGGCTTTCTTATCACTACTTGCGCAAAAAGTTCGCGCGCCATTTTTACCAGCGCATCAAATTCCGAGCCATGAAAGATTTTTATCAAACAACAACCATCGCTGCGAAGATAGTCTTTGGCAAATTCGAGCACTAATTCGACCAAATATGCACCACGTGCCTGATCAACCCCTTTAACTCCACTTAAGTTTGGTGCCATATCCGATAACACCAGGTCAACCGGCTGATGATTGATAGTTTCCAATAAGGCATCCAAGGTTGCCTGCTCAGTAAAATCGCCACGGATAAACTTATGCCGCGGCAACGGCGCCATTTCCAAAATATCAACACCAACAACCTGTCCCTTATCGCCAACCAGCTGTGCAGCTACCTGCGACCAACTACCCGGAGCACACCCCAAATCTACTACGGTGGCAACATTTGAAAAAATATGATCTTTATCATTTATTTCCAAAAGTTTATAGGCTGCCCGCGAGCGATAACCGTGTTTTTGTGCTTGGTTGACATAGCTGTCATTAACGTGCTGATGTATCCATGCGCGAATGCTTTTATTTTTGCGAATTTTCTCGGTCATAAAATTATCCCATTAACCTTAGCGCCGCCAAGCGGTTAGAATCAGCCAACTTAAACCATAAAATAAAAATGAACCACCGGTAAGATAAACGACAAAAGCTGCTAACGAAGGAAATTGAATTAACGGCAACAGACTCGGAACGTTAGGAAGTCCGACCAATGCCCAAATCACTACCAATGACAGATAGTTAATTACATCAACCAGCCAGGTCTTGCTCAATCCGAGAAAATTCAGTGCCAATGGGAATGCCAGCACCAATAATAAACTCAGAGCAAAATATAAATCATAGAATTTATATAATACTAAACCAACCGCAATCATCACAATACTCAGCGCAAAAATAAACACCCGCGCCGCCCACAGATTTTCCAGATCATCACCGGATTTATTAAAATACGGTGCATAAAAACCTTTGATTAAAGCTTGGGTAATAAAAGCAATGCTTTCACTCATAGTTTTAATAAACAGCGACATAATCACGTATAATGAGACAAAAGCCAACGACAGTGCGGTACCGGTCATTACCATTCCAGCGCTGATAAAATCATTGGGATTTCCGGAACTACCGGTGGCAGCCAATTCATTTTCATCATTCATTTGCTTAGGAATAATTCCCAATTGGTTTATTTTCCCATCACTGGGAACAACTTTAACCACAAAGCCCAATGAACCATCGGCAAGCCGGGTTTGTTGAGTCATAACTTTTTGTCCATGTAGAACCGGCTGCTTGCCAGGTGTGGCTAACGCAAATACCCCCAGTAAAATCATCAGTGCCAAAATAGCCCACTGGATTACCCGGCCCCAGCCCACTTTACGCTGACTAAGTTTCTGGGCTTTAGACCACCACAATGGATTAAGAATCAATAATCCGGCAATCGCTACTATCACCAACCACAGTTGGGTCATAGAAAAATGACTGATGTTAATAAAAGAATCTTTAGCCAAAGAATTTTCGCTAGCTACCGTTTGCAAACTACTGACAAGATTGGTCGGCAGATTATGATTGGCGATGAATAATACCACTATCAGGGTGATAACCATGACCACATTGACAATAGCCTGATTATAAAAGACACCAACGACCCCGCCAAGCAGGATAAACACCAACACAATCCCCATCAGTGACAAGGTGCTATTACCAAATTGCCAGCCCAATAGGCTATAAAGCATGCCAACCATCACCGAAATGGCAATTCCCGCCGCCAGTAACATGACTAAGCTATAGCAAGCTAAAAAAACTTGAGTTTTTAACAGTGGTTTGTCATCGTTAAGA
This sequence comes from uncultured Neisseria sp., assembly GCA_964488065.1. Classification (GTDB taxonomy): domain Bacteria; phylum Pseudomonadota; class Gammaproteobacteria; order Burkholderiales; family UBA11063; genus Aquella. The sequence goes on along the minus strand of CAZATM010000142.1, from coordinate 4,670 downwards.
ACATTGCGCAGCGGCGCGGCAATTTTTGCCCGATAATCAAAAATAACACTCAAGACAATCACGGTTGGTAGAGCCAGATAAATCGCCGTTAATCCACCAAACGCACCATAGCTGCTGGCAACAATAAATTCAACCAGCCCAAGCCCGCCCAATGCCGAGAAAATCACCACCGGGTTTAAATAATGAGTCTGTGCCAACAAGAAATCATTGCTGGTACGATTTTTCCGCCGAAAGCAGTAAGCGGTAATTAAAATCAGCGCAAACAGGATGCTCATCATCCCATAATCAACGTTGGTAATACTTAATAAATGCATAAAATTCCTAATCCTAACTTAGAGCCTCATTGTTATGTCCCAATTATCCTAATTTAGCCAGTTGTTGTTTTAATTGAGTAATGACCGCGCGTAATTCATCGACCCGCGCCGAGTCCTTAGCCACTAATTCCTGCGGTGCCCGTTCCCGATATTGCGGATTATCCAGTTTCAGTTGCAATTTGTCGGCTTCTTTGGCATTTTTTTCAATTTCACGGGTTAAGCGAATTTTTTCGGCACCAACGTCAATTTCGACCTGTAACATCAAACGAATACCGCCAACCAGCGCAATCGGTGCGCTTTCTGCGCTTAATTGGTCAAGTAGTGAAACTTCGCTAATTTTAGCCAGCGCTTTGATATATTCGCTAAAGCCCGCAAATGCTTCTGTCGAAGTATTTTCAACCAGCAACGGAACTTTTACCGCCGGCAATAAATTCATTTCAGCACGGAGATTGCGGACGGTTGAAATAATTTGTTTTAACTGACTAATCTGTTCTAGCGCAACGGTATCAGTTAACCCATAATCATCCGCTTTAGGATATTTAGCAATCATGATTGATGGCGTTTGGTTCATATGATTAAGCGGTGCCACTACCTGCCAGAGTTCTTCACTGATAAACGGCATCAAAGGGTGAATTATCCGTAGAACCGCTTCCAAAACCGTCAGCAGCGTATTAATCGTTGCCGCTCGAACCAACTCATCATCAGACTGCAAATTAACTTTGGCTAATTCCAGATACCAATCACAGAACTCATTCCAGATAAATTCGTAGATCCGGCTGGATGCCAAATCAAAACGATAAGTTGCAAATGCATTTTCAACATCTTTAATTAAGGTTGATAGTTCATGTAAAATCCACTGATCAATCATCCCGGCTTGCGCTTTAACCCCAAGCAATTGACGATGATTTTCTACATTCATCAACACAAACTTGGTGGCATTAAATAATTTATTGGCAAAATTACGGCTACCTTCAATGCGCTTTAAATCGAAATTAATATAGCGCGCCTGAGTGGCGGAACTAGCCAATGAGAAACGCAAAGCATCGGCGCCAAAAGCCATAAACCCATCAGGATAATCCTTGCGGGTTTGTTTAGCAATTGATTCCGCCTGTTTAGGATTCATTAAATTAGCCGACCGCTTGCTAACCAGTTCATCAAGCGAAATACCATTGATAATATCGAGTGGATCAATAATATTACCTTTAGACTTGGACATTTTGTTGCCATGCGCATCCATAATCAATCCATTGATATAGATGTCTTTAAATGGTACTTCACCGGTAAATTCTTCAGTTAGCATAATCATTCGCGCGACCCAGAAGAAAATAATATCAAAACCGGTTACCAAGACATTGGATGGTAGAAAGGTTTTTAATTCGGCAGTTTTTTCCGGCCAACCTAGGGTTGAGAATGACCATAACGCCGAACTAAACCAGGTATCCAATACATCATTATCCTGAACCAATTCAATTGGCTCACCTTCCAATTGCGCCAAAGCTTCTTCATAAGTTCTGGCAACTGTCACAAATTCACCGGTGGCTTTATTATAGTAAGCGGGAATCCGATGTCCCCACCATAATTGGCGTGAAATACACCAATCCTGAATATTTTCCAGCCATTGATCATAGGTCTTTTTCCAGTTTTCCGGTACAAATTTTATTTTACCGCTATTAACCAGCTCCAAACCACGCGCGGCAAATTTATCCATATGCATAAACCACTGATCGGTTAACATTGGTTCAATTACTACGCCGGTACGATCCCCGCGCGGCACCATTAATTTATGCGGTTTTACCTCGACCAATAAATCCAAGGCTTCTAAATCGGCAACTACTTTTTTACGCGCCGCAAACCGTTCCATCCCTTGATATACTTCGGGAGCATTGTCATTGATATGACCATCCAGAGTCATAATTGAAATCACGGGTAAATCATGCCGTCCACCCAATGCAAAATCATTAAAATCATGTGCCGGTGTAATCTTAACGCAGCCGGTTCCAAATGCCGCATCGACATAATCGTCAGCAACAATCGGAATTTCACGGTTTACCAACGGCAGAATTAAGGTTTTACCCACTAAATGTGCATAACGTTGATCTTCGGGATTAACTGCTACCGCGACATCACCAAGCATGGTTTCCGGTCGGGTGGTCGCCACTACCAAAAACTGATCTGCGGTATCTTTTAAGGGATATTTTATATGCCATAAATGCCCGTTTTCCTCTTCGGAAATTACCTCTAAATCCGATACTGCGGTTTGCAACTGAATATCCCAGTTGACCAAACGCTTACCACGATAAATATAGCCTTTGTCGTAGAGCGAAACAAATACTTCACTGACTGCTTGTGATAGTCCCTGATCCATGGTAAAACGTTCGCGTGACCAATCACAGGAAGCGCCCAATCGGCGCATTTGTGAGGTTATGGTGTTACCGGAATATTCTTTCCATTCCCAAATTTTTTCAATAAATTTCTCCCGCCCCAAATCATGGCGCGAAATCCCCTGCTGGTCTAATTGGCGTTCAACTACAATCTGAGTAGCAATTCCGGCATGATCGGTTCCGGCTTGCCATAAAGTATTATATCCCTGCATCCGGTGGTAGCGAATTAATGCATCCATAATGGTTTGCTGAAAGGCGTGCCCCATATGCAAAGTTCCGGTGACGTTGGGTGGTGGCAACTGGATGCAATAACTTGGTGCATCTTGATTCATGTTCGGTTTAAAATAGCCGCTTTTTTCCCAAATTGGATACCATTTATTCTCAATTTCTCCGGGTATATATGCCTTAGCAAGTTCCATTTGTTCATCAATCCTTTATATTCACACAAAAATGAGGACTAATTTTATCATAATAAGCACCACACCCCAATAAAATCTCCCAAATAAAAAGCCCCTGCAAAAATTTGCAAGGGCTTTCTAGTGTTTTTATTAGTTTGACATTCAACTAACCAAGTTTTTCAACCTGACCAAATTCCAACTCAACCGAGGTCTCCCGTCCAAAAATCTGAACATTCACCCGCAAGCGGAATTTATCATATAAGACATCTTCAATAACTGCATTGAAATCAACAAACGGTCCATCAACGATACGAATTTTTTCACCAACCTCAAATTCAACTTTATGTTTGGCTTTTTCTTTAGAATCATTGACTTGTTGCAGAATGCTATCAACTTCTTTTTGCGAAATCGGTACTGGGCGCGAATCTTTAGACACGCCAACAAAGCTCGAAATCCGAGGGGTTTTCCGCACCAACAGACCAATTTCATCAGAATAGTCCATCCGCACCAGAACATAACCCGGAAAAATTTTGCGATCGTTTTCATACTTACGACCATTCCGTACTTCTTCAACTTTTTCTTTAGGCACCAATACTACGTTACGTTTAATAAATTCATCAACTTCGGCATCGCTGGTTAGATCACTGGAAATACCAAACGATTCACGAACAAAGGTGGCTTTATCATTAAGATTGAGGCTGACATAATCATTAATTTTTTTAATGATATTCATTGTTAAAGTACTTTGTACTTTATCTTCCATATTGGTGGCAACTTGTACCACATACCATGCCAAGCTCATTAGCTACCCTTTCCAAGGATTACACCATATAAAATCCACGCCAGTGAACTATCAACCAGCCACAGGAATAAAGCCAAGACAATCACGAACAAAAATACGATCCACGTAAATTGCATAGTTTCTTTACGGGTTGGCCACACCACCTTCTGCCACTCACGATAAGAATCGCGCACGTAACCATGAAGGTTTATCCCCATTGGAGCAACAAAAAAGAATGTTGCTACTCCGGCTACCAAACAAACCACAAAAGCAATCCATTTTAGCCAATCATTGGCATGTAACCCATAAAACAACCCCAAACCCAATACCACCAACAAAATGGCAATATAGTTGAATATCACGCTAGGTTGTTTTATATCTTCAGTTTTTATTGTATTCATTCAAAATATCTTTAAAAATTTTTTGCAAGCACGAATTATATCACTAACCATCCATTATTAGCAAGACTGCCACTTATGAAAATGACACCACAAAGTGTCAGCGCAACGCCATAAACAACAATGGATAAAAAAGTAGCTGGGATATTTCCCAGCTTACTTTGTTTGGCAGGTCAAGAGGGCTTCGAACCCCCAACCCTCGGTTTTGGAGACCGATACTCTACCAATTGAGCTATTGACCTATATTTTTTGGTTGTTATTAAGCAATAATCTTAGAAACAACACCCGCACCTACGGTACGACCACCTTCACGAATCGCAAAGCGTAAGCCTTCTTCCATCGCAATCGGAGCTATCAAATCTACATTGATACGCACATTATCACCAGGCATAACCATT
>CAZATM010000141.1:0-15178 GCA_964488065.1 uncultured Neisseria sp. | reverse complement strand
CTTGTACACCGCCAGCGGCACGTCCATTTCCATCTCCGAGTCCTAGCCCAGTTCCGAGTCCTTGCCCCTTGCCAAGTCCAAGCCCAACTCCGAGTCCAAGTCCAGCTCCGAGTCCAACCCCATCTCCGAGTCCAAGCCCATCGCCGAGTCCAAGCCCATCTCCAAGTCCAAGCCCATCTCCAAGTCCAAGCCCATCTCCGAGTCCAGCAGGGGTTCTATGCTCCTCAAAAAGTCCAACAGTAATTAGCATACTGCAATGTAAAACAGGTACAAAAAGATATGTTGAGAAGTATCAGAGATCAAGTAAAGAATGTTACGCAGATTGTTCTGGCGGAGAGAGAAGTTCATGCCTATCTGCGGGTAGCTTAGAAGCTGGAACTGGCGGTTCAGCAGCCGCAGGTGGATATTGTTACATTCGTTACACAAATTAAGCAATATTATCAGCATTAGTGCACGGTCATCTGTTAACACCAGGTGACCTTAATATAGTTTAAACAGGGGACTAGATGTATAATAAAGGCTTTACCTTAATCGAGCTTGTGATTGCTGCCAGTATCATCGCAATCTTGGTTGCATTTGCTATTCCGGCATATCAGGATTATTTGATTCGCGCTAAAACTTCCGAAGCAATCAAATTTATCGATGCGCTAAAGCCGGGACTGGGTGAATATTATGATACTTACCAAAAATTCCCAACTTCATTGCGCGAAATTGGACAGAGCAGTGATACACTGAGCGGTCATTATTTAAGCAGTTTAACGATAAATGAAAGTGGAATTATTACTGCGGTAATCGATTACGGCAGCGGTAAACAAACAATTTATCTAGTTCCAACGCCCTAGGTATTTTTTATCTTCAAGCTAAATTATGCTACAAAAATCATTAGGACTAAATCACTCTTTAAAAGAGATTGATTTCCAATAACTAACCTGAGGAAAGGTGGTATGAGAGTAGCAATATCATGGAGCGGCGGCAAAGATAGTTGTCTTGCATTACATGAGTGCATAAAAAACGGAATGACTCCGGTTGTGTTATTATTTATGATCGACCCAGAGAATAACTGTTCTCGCTCAAATGGAATAGATACAGAAATTCTTAAACTTCAAGCCCACTGTCTTCAATTACCGATCTATTTTGTTGAGTCATCATGGGCGCAATATGAAGAAAATCTAATTGATGCCCTTACCGAAGTTGGACGACTATATCAAATAGAAAAATGTGTTTTTGGTGATATTGATATCTTAGATCATCAACTATTTGAGAAATCTGTCTGTAAGAAAGCGAATATTCGCGCCTACTTACCACTCTGGGGAATGTCTCGTGACTTAATAAAAGACAAAATTATCAGTTCAGATATCAAATGCAAGTTGTCCGTTGTTAATCGCTCATGCAAAATTGACACACTACTAACCAATGATTATGATAGTTTGGATTTTGATAACCTTAATCATCTTGGCGTTGATGTTTGTGGCGAAAATGGCGAATTTCATACCGTAGTTTATGATGCGCCGCTGTTTAAACATGCTATTGAATTATCTTTAAAATCATTGCACGTTTTACATAGTGTAACATTATGTCAATTTAGCGGGCGACTCATTGCTAAAAATTAAATTTTCACCAACCTTAAAAAACAACACGCTAAACTATCATAATCTGGAACAATCCAATAATCTAGCAGAAGATAAATTCCTGAGTGCTATTCTTTTAGGCTACTGAAGTAAGCATGAATTTCGCTCAACATCTTCTGGCGTTGCTCTAGCGTTGAGTCGGGAATACCACAAAAATGAAAATATTTTTCGACACGAGTGCCACAGAAATTAAAAATCCCAGGATTAGCAATAGTTTCTAACGCATTTAGCATTCCATTTTTTTGATAAACTTCTTCAGCGGCGCCAATGGTATTAATCATAATTATCCGCTTATCACCCAATAACCCAATAATCCCCGCATCAGTGGCGATATAAGCAAAACCATAACTTAAAACCCGATCCAAATAACCGCGCAAAATCGCCGGCATTCCCGCCCACCATAATGGATAAACCAATACCACCGCATCTGCCCACGTCAGATATTCCTGCTCAATTTGAACATCGTCCGGCATGTCTTCGCCACCATTAAAGCTATTAACCAATTCACTCCCGCTTAAAACCGGATTGAAATTAAGTGCATATAAATCACGAACGATAACTTGGTTCTGAGCAGCTTCGGCAGCACTAACTACACATTCTTTGATGGCATGATTAAAGCTCTGATTATAAGGGTGGGCATAAATTATCAAAATATTCATATTTTTCCTAACATTAATATCGTTAATTTTTGGTGGCTTGCGGTCTAAATAACACCCCAAATATAACCGCTAATACCAAGGCATAGCCGGCAAAAATTAGCCAAATTGCGTGCCAATTTCGTAGCACCATTCCGGAAGGATCCACTTGACTCATGGCATCCAAAACCAATCCTCCGCCAAAAGACCCCGCAAAACCACCAATTCCCAAAGTCATGATAAAAAATAAGCCTTGGGCACTGGCGCGCAATTGTTGTGGCGTTTCGTTGTCGACAAAAATAGCGCAAGAAATATTAAAGAAATCGAAAGCACAACCATAAACCAGCATAGAAATTAACAATAATAAAATTCCGCCGCCCGGATTACCATAAGCCAGTAAACCAAAGCGGATTACCCACGCCGAGATACTCACCAGCATGATTTTTTTAATTCCAAACTTGCCCAAGAAAAAAGGAATCGCCAAAATAAAAATCACTTCCGAAAATTGCGCCAATGACATTAGTACCGCGGAATGAGTTACACCAAACGAGTTTTGATAAATGCTGATTGCCGAAAAATCATGCAAAAATACTCCGACATAGGTAAGATTAATCTGTAACAGCACCCCGATCAAAATTGAAAATAGAAAGAAAAATGCCATTCGCGGGGTTTTGAATAAAACCAACGATTCCAAGCCTAATTTTACCAACCAGGTGGTTTTGCTTGATGAGTCAGCCAGCGGTGGGCAAGACGGTAAAAATAAGGCATAGATAGCCAACAATAACGCACCACCACCAGCGATTTGTAATTGCCCTGAGCTTAATTCCAACCCTAAAAAGCTAATCACCCAGAGCGCGACAATGAAGCCAACCGTCCCCCAAACTCTGAGGATCGGATAAAGTTTGACAGTATCTTGCTGATTATCGCTAATAATCCGAAAACACAGCGCCCCAGCCAGTGGAATCGTTGGCATATAACACATGGCATAAATTAGAAAGACCCAGAACAACACCGTTGGATTATGGATCAATGAGGCAACCACCAACATAATTGCACCCATGAAATGACAAGTTGCATAAACTTTCTCGGCACTAAACCAGCGATCGGCAACACAACCAACAATGGTTGGCATAAAAATCGAGGCTATCCCAATTGTGCCATAAATAGCGCCAATTTGGACACCTGAAAAATTTAGCACCTTGGCAGCGTAGGCACTGAAGGTAACAAGCCATGAGCCGAATATAAAAAATTGCATAAAATTCATAAAACTTAGTCGCAGTTTCATTGACATGGTTGGGGAATCCTTGTATTTAATATCGTAGAAATTAATTTACCATCATTACAATTGTAGCTCATATCACAAATAAAATACAACTTGCAAATATGCAATAACGTATTGCAACTTTGCAAGAGACATAATTCAAAGCGTTGAAACACTAATAATTATCTTACATTTGATAAGTAATCAGCATAACTACAAGGCTCGAAACTCAATAATTGATGGCAATTAATACTCCATGTTAACTCACAAAATTAACGATTAAACTGATCGTTAATTGCACAATGTATATCTAGACTGAATTTATCATTTAAATTGCAAAAAATAAGACCAATCACAAAATGTTACAACCGTCTAATAAAATAACTTGACAACAAAGCAGAACATTCTCGACACATCGAGCAAGGTTATCAAACTGATATACATTACAAAATACAATCTCAATCAAAACTCAACAACCACAAATATTCTGCCAATGGCGCCTCCACTACCATGTATCACAAAATGTTACCACTTAAAACAAACAAAAATTTGATAATAGTGGCTGGAAATAAATTTTACATTGTATGTACTTTTTACGGAGAACCAAATGACAAAAATCAAATCGGTAAGATTACTGATGGTTTTAGTGGGGTGTGGCGTTGTGGCAGCTTGTAATGGTGGGCATAATACCACTAACCCAACAACAAGCGCCTATCAAACTCAGCCAGTTGACACATATAAAAATACGCTGCAAAATTTAAGCGGCGAACAACTTGCTAAGCTGGTGGTGGTGGATGCTAAATTCCAGCCGCTCAAAACTATTGATAATTTCAATTGCCAAAAAGATTATCTGTGTGGTATTAATGACAGAGATCTGCAAAATGCGACAGGCTTAGAATTTTATAATCAGTCTGGACAGTTAATTTCGGCAACCTTGGTGAGAGCACACTCAAATAATTTTTATGCTGACGATGCGCATTTAGGAGCCTACCTAATGGCAAAAGCTAAATTTGAAAACCGCAGCGATATCACAGCATTAGATGACGACTCATTCGACCAGCTGCAGATTTTGGGGAGAAATTATCGACAGTATCCAAAAACCAACGATGATTCAATTGACATGGACTCAGTGAAGAAAATATTGCTCAATACCAAAGGGATGAAATTAACCCACGCTTCAGGATACGCAACCCAATCAGGTTTACAAGCTTACGGCAAGGGCAATAGCGCTTGTCAGGAAGCAGTTAAACAAATGAGTGGCGTTGGTGAATTGGGTGGTGCTATCACTAAGTTTACCGATGCTCTGGGGATGAAAAATCCGTGGTTTGAAGCAGTCGGCGGTCTTTTCAAAATCGGTAGTGCTTTCACCAATGGTGGGTGTGATATCTCCAGCCAAACCATGGCGATGTTAAAACAAATTAATGCCAAACTAGATATAGTGATTGATAAACAAAATCAGACCATTGATGAAATTAAGAACATTGATAATAAAATTACTACCAATGAGTACTATAACCAACTAAACAAAATGGATGAAAAATTTATCACCCTCGGAACCCTTGATAAAGAATATTCAGATTTTCTCGCCTATAAAAACGTGCTGGATTTGAATGGTTTTGTCGCACAAGCGGGTGGTTTTAATAATGCAAAAGAGAATGCACAGTTTAAAAACATATTGACTAATGTTATGCCGAGGATTAAAGAGTTGCTCGACAACGTAACGAACACCGCGCCTTCATCATCCTTAAAATTACTATGGGCACACGGAGCAACCATGTGTAATCCTAATGCATCCGGCAATTTAGTAGCAAACCTAGCACTGTGCAATTACGGTAATAGTAAAGTAATTAATAACTATTTACCGCAAGTGGTGGCATCTGAACAAATCTTGAACAGCATTGAATCATTTGTCCAAACCACCAGAGCTAACGAGAGTGATTCCAATGCCTTGGACAGTATATTACCCACACAAATAGGCATTGATTCTATTAAAGAAAAAGAGACAGTGCCATTTGCAATTGCGATTACCGAACATTATAAAAATACTGATAACTGGGGTATCACCATCGATGGTAAAGCTCCAGGCTGGTTGGAGTTTATTGATAGTATCATTACCGCGGGTGAGAGCGAAAATTTGGCTTGCTCCGTTGATGATGTTACAATCCATGCGAGCCAAGATGGAACTACCGCACTGGTAAACTGTACTGCGACAAAAGGTACTAATTCTTATGTTGAGGGCAGCAGAGTAGTTGACAATCAAACCCTAACCAATATTCAGAGAAGTTTTGGCAAATATGGCCGCAAATTTGATTACATCACTATGCAGCACTACATAGGCATCATGATAGATCCGGGTCATTTAGTATTTACGGAAGACCTGCCACTGGGAAAATGGCGAGACTCCTGCGATTTAGATGATACATCGATGATCGGACCACGTGAACCATTATTTAACGATCACCGGATGATTTTGAAGACCAAATGCAAAAGTGACTGGGATGGTTATGTGTATCTCGATCTAAAAGCGTTACATACCGATTTAAGCGGACCAGATTTCCATCGCAGTCCTCACGATTATAAACTAAATAGTTATGCGGGTTATCCGGCACGGGATAATGTTGAAAAAATGACCACCGCTTCGGCTTTCATCCCTAAAGGTGATTATCTAGACTGGTGTATCGTTGACCACATCCGCACCTATCAGCACGATGGTAAAACTTATGCCCATCAGATTGTAAGCTGTTGGGATGAAAAAGAAATTGGATCTCGTAGCGGGAAACGTCTCTCCAGACTGACACAACACGAAATCCGTTATGTGTTGGATAATAACAATCCAGTAAATAAAATAATCTGTTCTATTAATTCGGATTACCACAACCAATTAACATGTAACGATAAATATATAACTACTAATACTTTTGAGATGGTAGATTCGCACCAGCTATTGTCCTACGGCAAAATCGCTTATATTTATGATGATGGTCGCACTGTCGATCATGCACATCATTATAGCCACTTAGGAGCCGAAACATGGTTTGACCTTGGTGATGACTACCTAGAACAAACTTTCAATAGCAATGGTGATTTTCATGAAATTTATTCAGGATACAATAGTTGGTTTTTAATGAATGATCGTCGCCGCAATTATGAGCGTCTTTATGCATCAATAACACCGAACAGCAATTATGCTAAATTCTTTAATGCAGTAGAAAAAGTGCAGGATGTTAAATCTGAAAGTGATGTAATACAATAATTTTGTTTTCTCCCCAAAAAATAAGACCGGCTGCCGCTGGTCTTATTTTTTTATTCTTTTGTGGAAGTCATAATCTCATTCAAATATTTTAGTACATTGTTTGTTTGCACCTTAAAGTAACAAAATTAATACCTAACTCATCTTACAAGGTGTCACAAAATGTTACTGCGCACAGTCGCATAAAATTAGATAATAGCGTCTGAAAAAAAGACATTATCATTTTACTTTATAACAGAGAAATTACCATGGGTTCATTAAAGAAATTCTTCGGGGTCAATCCAGTTCCCAGCTTAAATCTGCCGCTACCCCAGCAACGCCGGCAATGGCTACGAAGTTTCCTTCCGGCATTTCTAGTGGTGGTAATCGTTTATGTAGCAATGTATCTGATCCGTAATAACTTTAAAGCCAGCTCCGGCATGCTCAAAGATCAGTTGGGATTTACCACGACCCAACTGGGACAAATCGGTTTGGCGTTTTCGATTACTTATGGAATCGGCAAAACGCTATTGGGATATCTGGTTGATAATAAAAACTCCAAACAGCCACAGAACGCACCAATAGAACTCTGTCAAACCAGGTATTGCGTTTTTCAACTCTCTTGGTGACATGATGGACACCCTCACCACAAAATCATGTCACCTCTTTTTTTAAAATCCAATTGCTGATTTGTTGCTAAAATCCTAGGGCTCACAACGCAATAATTCGCGTGTTATTATCATAACTATGCTATTATTTGCTCTCATGAGAATGATAAAACGGGGGTAGTGATGGATTTATATCTGAAGCAATTCATAGATTTTTTTACCAATATTGAATATTGTGATGCCTACTATATTACTGATGCTGACTATGTCGGAGTAGCTCGTTCGGATAACTTTTGTGACTATCTTGGTCATGAGATTATTGGTCGGCGATTGCGGCAACTTGATTCACCGCTTACTGAAATTGTGGCACAAATCTTAGAACATGATGAACCGTTTTTCAAATCTACCACTAAAACAAAAAAAGCTATAGCAAAAATACAACACGACACTTATTATGATTTTTTTGATATCCGGATTGTTAAGATCATTAACCCACAAAACCAACAATTAGTTGGATTTGGTTATTTCTGTAATCGGGTTGAACTCTCGCCGAGCTTACTGGCAATGTTTAATCGTTCGCGACATCAATTTTACAGTTTCTATCAACCGGCTGATATTCCGCAACAAATTTCAATGCTGGAACATGACATAATTTGGCTACTCGCCGCGGGAAAAGCACAAAAAGAAATTGCCGATATTATTAGCGTACTGGAACAAGAAAAATTTGACCGCAATCGGATCGCCGCGATTATTAATCGGAATATTTATCGCAAATTTGAAGTCAACACCTTGGCAGCACTACTGGCTAAATTGGGCGGCAGCGAATTAATGGCAACTATTTCCATCCGTTTATTCAATCATATGGCAAAATTGGATAAATAAAAGCTTGGCACAATAATCCAAGCTTTTTTAATAGTGACCGCGCAATAGATTAATTCAAATCGCTTTGCGTAGTTGCGGTGAAATCTTTAAAATTAGGATTACTCACGCTAGTTTTCAGATTATTAAGCGCCTGATCCAAAATATCAAAGAACAACTTCCGATCATTGCTCTCATTTAAGCGAAATAAACTTTGCCCACCGGTATTTAATAAAGTAATTGCGGAGCTAATTGCATTAGTTGCTTGAGCTGCACTAATCGGAGCATAACTACCATCGCTAGCAAGATAACTCAAGGTCTGCATTTGATTAACAAAAACGCTCTGAATTAAACTTAGGGGCAGAACCTGATCGACAGCACTAACAGAGGTTGGCAAGGGATTGACATTGGTATTGCCATTGATTTCATCAACACTCAAGCGTAATTGACGGGCATAATTACCATAAAAAGGATAACCACCACCCTGACTGACTGGGGTACTAAAAGTAGTGCTGTTAATCCCAGCCTGATTCAAATAATCAGTACTCGTTAATGAATTATTGGTCAATGTCGTTTCAATCAAATTAAAGTTATTGGTTTGACATGCCAAAATATACGCTTCTACCGCGGTAGTACCGTTATTCCGCGAGGCGGCACCGCTATTATATGAAGCGTTTAAAATCAAATCCAGTATATTATCTTTATCTGCAACCAGACCGGATTGTAAATTTTTTTCACAGGCACTCATATCGTAGTTGCCCCCAGTCTGATTAGCATTTTCAATAGCAACCAAATTTTGATAATGCCAAAATGCCGCGGCTAATGGCGCAAAATATTTATTGTTCAGCCCATTCGGGGTCGAATAATAATTACCATTGGGATGAGCCAGCGACCCCGCAACCGTATAAGGAGTGAGCCCACGTTGCAAAGTAACCAAATTAATTAGCCCATAATAGCTAGCAACCGACTGTTGGGTTTGGGAATTCCAACTCCATTGCGAGTAATTAGCCTGATCCCATGAATTTAACTGGTATGGGCCACCTTGCCCGGCAAGCATCAAATTTTCAGCTTCCGCATTGATATTTACTAATTGCGAACTGGCTTGATAATTGCCTCCGGTATCTATATTCTCCTGCAATAGATGGGCAAAAACCGCTCCGTAGAGATGATCTCGGTCAAGAGAAATCCCCGGCACATGAAGGCGGATTAAATGCCCCAGCATTGCTCCGGCAATGTAATTGGAGACAACCAGATCGTCATAATTACTACCCAAGCTAAGCGTTGCGGAAGTACCATCATCATAATTATATTGATAAGCAAGGTTGCCGGATGAGGTTAAACTTATATCAATTGTATCGGCTGAATTTGCTGTGCTTAAAGTTTGAGAAGTTCTAATCGTGCTGGTTGCCGGATATTCCACCGTGGCAGTAAATCTACCGTGGCTATAACTACAATCTCTAAACACCACCGCTTCAGTTTTATTCATAAATGATTTGGTGCCGCTAAAGCATAGTTTGTTATTCGCCAAAAAGTCCCCGGTTATTGTACCACGCTGTAATTGTGTTGGTGATTCGCCGGCAAACTCTAGATCAATGACTACCTGTACGTTGTCTTTTACCACAGTTACACTGGATTTCAAATTTCCATACTGACTATGCGTATATGTTCCAATATATTTCCCCTGCTCGGGAATTGTATTTAGCTGAGAATTATTGGTAGAGCTTGAATTGTTACCACCATTACAACCAACTGTAGTAGCTGCAATTATCGCAGCAGCAACTAATGAATTTAAGAGCTTAGTCATGACCACACATCCTTGTGAATTTTCTATTTTTATATAACAGATGCTTATTATAGTACTGATCAACTAATTCTGTCATAAATAGTAGCTAAATTCGCTGTCACAAAATGTTACTCGGTTTGTCACATTTTGTTACTTTTTATTCTTGATATTTCTGTTATTATATCACCGCTATAAAAATTAGTATCATTATTTTCTTTCTTGTTTTAATCTGAATCGAATAGGAGTAAATACCCATGAACAAACCTAGTAGATATGTAGCACTAGCACTTGCTGCTGCATATCTCGCCGGCTGTAGCAGCGGCAGGAGTTCCAGCAGTAACAATGGCGAAGGCGGGAGTAATGGCGATGCCAGTACTCTGCAAATAATCGCACCCAAGGTAATCTATAGTAAAACCGCTGGGGTTAGTAGCGGCTATATAACCGTAGTCAATCCCACCGCCGCCGCAGTAAAGAACCTGCACTATAATTTAGTTGAACCAATCGGTGGTGGTAATGATGCGACAGTAGATAAAGATAGTGCTGCTAGCTGTAGCGAAATTGGCGCTCATCAACAATGTAATCTCAAATTGAATGTCGCTGCCGGTGCGGTAGCCGGGAGCCTCGGGTTTAATCTCGACAATGATAGTTCAACGCTGGCTAAACTTTTTAAAAGCAATCAGTCCGCCGCTAGCGTAACGCTACCGGTAGGGATTGAACAAGCCTACTTTAATAGTGTTGCCGGTGCCGATGGAATTACCGTTAGTTACTATCATACCGTAATTGCCGGAGTACCCTATATTCTGGTTAGTGGAATAGTAGCTTCAGACAAAGCCGGTAGTTTTAATAATGTAGCTCTAGTTGATGGACACGGCAACCCGCTACCAAATCAACAATTGATTAGCGGCAATGTCAACAGCTCTCAAGGTTCAACTTTTAGCATTTTGCTGCCGGTTTCAGCCAGCAGCGATATCAGCCAGACATTTAAAGTTCAAACCCAGCAAGTTGTTAATGGCAAAGTAACGCCAGTTTCAATCGCGACTGCCGCTAATACGCTAACCACTACTAGCGGAGTGGGAATTACCGAGATGTTACCGGGAGCAGTTTATTTAACGAAAGACCATCCGGAACAAACCATTACTTTGGTTAATAGTGGCGATACTACTGCTCAATTGCAAAGCTTAATTGCCAGCAATCCGAATATCGAAGTAGTTTTCAGCTCAACAAATTTACCAAGTGGCAGAACTAGTACCGCTACGCTTAGGCTGAAGAATCCGGCATTACCGGCCAGCAGCGGCGCAGTAACGCTAAACTATAACAATGGTAAGGAAGAAGTAAAAACTTCTGCGGTAACTGAACAGAATGTCAGCCCACAGCCGAATCCTAATCCGAGCCCATCTCCTAATCCGACTAATTCGCCAAATCCTCCGGGTCCAACTACCAGTCCGAGTCCAACACCACCGACTGCCGGTTTAACTGCGCAATTCTCGCCGGATAATAACTTCTATACCACTACCACGATTGGAACGGTAAGTCGCCAACTGACATTAACAAATACCGGTAATACCATTGAAAGTAATTTGGTTCTGACACTACCGACTAATTTTACAATTGGTACCGGCACCAGCAATAGCTGTACCGTTGTCCAAAGTACCAGTCCGGCGAGCATCAGTGATAACCTTGCTGCTAGCGGTGGTAGTTGTGATCTAACGATCAACTATAACAATAATACCGCAACTTCACAAAACAGTAGCAATATTAGTATCGCCTATGACTATAACGGTGGAACTGCGGCAACGCCAGTCAATGCCGGAGTCAATTATGAAGTAACCCTGTCACCGGCTAATTTGGCGATAACTCCCAATTCGCTAACTTTTGGCAATGTATATAACAATAACGCTGACGAAAGTACTGATACCGTGACCATAACAAATAGCGGTGATGCCGATGCTACGAATCTGGCATTCAGTTTTAGCGGTAGCTATAGCAATTTATTCAGCATAGTAGCTGGCGGAACCTGTACATCAGGTGGCAGTCTAGCAAGTGGTGATAATTGTACTCTCAATATTCAATTTGGACCGTTGACGGTTAGTGCCGGCAGTAAAACTGCGATGCTGGATGTCGGCTACGACTATGCAGGTGGAACTACTACCACTGCGACCAGCGACTTAAGTGGTCAAGTGGTAGCCGCTCAAAGTGCGGATATTTCATCAGCCAACGCGGCCACGACTGGCTTTGCCGGTGGAACTGGTGCCGATGCACCAAATGCCTATCAGGTTGAACAAAATGCCGGGTATCCAACCATCAGCTATACTATTACCAATAGCGGAGCGGTTCCGGCGACTGATTTCTATATTGATGGAACGGCAACCGGTTGGACAATGTCTGGCAATTGCGGAACTTCAACTTCAGGTAGCAAAATCACCCTAGCAGCCACTAACGGCAGCTGTACTCTAACTATGATCTTAATTAGTACCGCTACTACCGGCGCGCAAAATCTTAATCTCGGTGATTTAACCATGCACTGGAGTGATCAAGCTAATCCAAGCGAGCAAATACAACAGCTAAGTGGAACAAGCTATGTCAATGTTTATGCTCCGCCAACTATCGCGGTAACAACCAGTCCAGCGAGCAATATCAGTATTTTGTCTGGAAGTGGCAGTTTTACGATTAACGCGACCTTAAATGGTGGCTATAATGTTGCAAATCAAACTATTCATCCAACGTTAACTACCGGAATCACTGGTGCGGTCACGTTAGCTGGTAGTGTTGGTACTGATTGTACTGTCTCCAGCCAAAGCCCGACATGTACGATTACTGTTACAGCGGCTAACGGTGCTGCGGCAGCAACCGGCGATGTGGTTACGGTAGCTAATGCTACTACGCCAAGTATGGCAGCAACTCCGGGAACGGTTAGCTTTAACATCACACCACCACCGCTATTAGTCATTTCACTGCTGCTGGAATCCAGTGGGATCGAGTCTAATGGCACCAACTATGCTTATATTAACCGCTCTGGTACTGCCGCGGTAACGGTAAATTTAGTAAGTACCGATCCGACAAAAATGACGGTTGGAAGCTCAAGTGTTAGCTTTGCTTTAAATGACACTAACCCGATTCCGGTGCTGTTAAAAGGTGTGACGACTGGTGCGGCGACATTACGGGCTACGGCAAGCGGCTATACTGAATCTACTATGGCTTATACTATAACAGCTCCGGGAGCGTTTAGCTGTGTGGCGGATCTTATCGGTGCTACTAATGCTACTAAGTTATGTGGCTGTCTCAATCAGAATGATGGCAGTGGCTTAATGTGGTACGGTAGTGCTTTAACAGGTAGTAATGCTGGCTACCCGTTTGCTTATGAAGCAACCATACTAGCTGCATTTAACTCCGGTAGCGGACATTGCGGTCATACTGACTGGAGAATCCCATCATTGGGGACTATAAATGGCTATGGTGGCTATCTTTTCTGTAATGCAAACATCAACCAAACTACCGACTTTGGTAAACTGGGTTGCTACGCTATCACGAAAGGTTATGCTTCTGGAAGTAATTTAGCTGTGTGGCTGAACAATCAGGGTTTTAGTAGCTTGTTATACAGCAAGGCCTATTGGTCTTCGTCATCAGATGCTTTGAATAATAATAATGGGTGGAACGTAACTCTGGACGATGGAGCCGTACACACCACTATTAACTCAACCCTTATGTTTTTATTACCAGTTCGCACTGAACCGTAATACAGTGTCTAGATCATTCTCAACTTGATTGGGAATCTAGAGGGCGGCAGTAGCCGCCCTTTTTATTTTGGAAAAACATTTCCCATGTCACAAAATGTTACTCAGTTTGTCACATTTTGTTACTTCATTAGCAGCTTAGCTTCGTTACAATTCAGCACTGCAAATTATTACCTTCTGCAGCAATTCAGACAAATTTATTGTAAATGGAGAATACAATGGAATTAATCCTAAAATCACTGATACCTTTGACGTTTATCATCGCAGTCGGCTGGTTTGCTGGTTGGCGTAAGATCGTCGATCACAAACACAGTACACATTTTGCCACCTATGTTATGAGTTTCAGTTTCCCATGTACTTTGTTTGTTAAAACTGCCACTTCAAATATTGATGATTTAATCAATATTCGTTTCATTGGCGGTTTTGCCTTGGGTTTGATGGGGATGTATGCGCTGGCATTTATTGTCAATCGCTATATCTATCGTCGTCCGGTGGCGGAAAGTTGCCAATGCTCATTTGTCAGTGCTTTTCCGGACATGGCATTTATGGGGATTCCGATTTTCATGGTATTATTTGGTGAAAATGCGCTAATTTCAATTGTGGTTGGTAATATTGTTACCAGTCTGATTATGATTCCATTAACAGTTTCGGTACTTGAGATTGCTCAGGATTCTGAAACTCGCACCAGCATTAGCTCAATGATCTTCAAAGTGTTTAAAAAACCGTTGGTATTAGCGCCGGTATTTGGGACTTTAGTTTCGGCATTAAATATTAAAGTTCCCGGTTTGGCGGTTGAATCATTGAAACTGCTTGGCGGTACCACTTCAGGAGTATCGTTATTTGCGTTGGGGCTAATTATGTCCTCCGATCGGATTAGCTTTAATCGCTTTGTAATTCTAAATATTTTCCGTAAAAATATTCTTCATCCATTATTAATGTGGGCAATTGTGGTTGCCTTTGGTATTAGCGGTGAATGGGGCAAGGAAGCGATTTTACTGTGTGCGATGCCGCCAGCAATTATGACGACCATGTTTGCTGCTAAATACGATGTACTCAAACTAGAATCCAGTAGTAGTACCGTATTGGGAACCGTGGTGTCATTATTTACCATGGCGACCATCATGTATATGATGGGTATTGGTCAGAGTTAAATTTTTAATTGAGTTATGAGTTATTTTTGTTATTGACTGATGTTATCTGCGTATTGATATTTTTGCGCTAAAGTCTTTATCTTGCATAACGTCACTTGTTGATGTAGTATTTTATTCTCTCTCAGAAAGATCACCATGAGTGTTTTTAATAATTTTTTTACTATTCGAAATGTTCCGAGTCTAAATCTTCCGCTGTCACAACAACGCAAAATGTGGTTTAAAAACTTCATTCAAGCCTTTTTGGTAGTTGTGGTGGTCTATGTCGCGATGTATTTAATCCGCAACAATTTTAAA
>CAZATM010000140.1:0-3029 GCA_964488065.1 uncultured Neisseria sp. | reverse complement strand
GTTGAAATCAATGATTTTCATGGGCAGATGCAACCGCATAAAAACATGGTTGGCGCGGCTAAGATTGCCAGCTTTTTGCAAGAATATCGCAAACAGTACCCCAATTTGGTAATTGTTTCCGGTGGTGATAATTATCAGGGCACGGCGATTTCTAATCTATCCAAAGGTGCGGTGGTTAACGATTTCTTTAATTACATTGGAATGTCTTATTCGGCTATTGGTAATCATGATTTTGATTATGGGCAGGCGGTATTTGAATCATGGAATAAGGCAAACCAGTTTAAATTTGTGGCAGCCAATGTGATTGAAAGTGCGACTGGTAAGGTAGTTAATTATGCAGTTCCGTATGGACAGCTGCAATTGCCAAGTAGTAAAAAAATTGCTTTTATTGGACTGGCAACGCTGGAAACGCCTGAAACTACCGCGATTAAAAATATTCAAGGACTGGATTTTGTTGATCCGGTGCCGGCTGCGAATAAATGGGTTGATTTTTTAAATTCAAAAGACAACAAACAAGGTAAACCGGATGTAATTGTTCTTTTGACACATATTCCAACCGAGCAGGAAAGTGGCGGAAAAATAATTTATGACCCAAATACCAAGCTAGGAATGAGCGAAATCAAATATGTAACAAAAAATGTTCATGGTATAAAAGCAGTTCTGACCGGTCACAGCCATATGGTAGTTGATGGTTATTTAAATGGCGCGGCAGTAGTCCAAGGCGCATCGCAAGGCAAGGATTTGAGTGTGTTACATATTGACTGTCATACTAAAGCCAGTTGTAGCGTTACTCCGGAAATAATTAATTTATCGAAGGCAACCGAGAGTGTACCCGCCGATGGTTACATCAATAAGTTAATTGATAAATATTACCAGCAAAACCAAGCGATTTTAAATCAAAAAATTACTACTTCTGCGCTGGCTCTGAGTAATATGCCGGAAAGCGGTTTTTATAATATAAAATTAACTTATGCCATTGCCGATGTCTTACGTAAATCGACCAATAGTGATGTCGCATTGCAAAATACTTATGGTATTCGCCGGAGTTTGCCTGCTGGTACGATTGATTACAATATGCTTTATGAGGCAATGCCTTTTGATAATACCGTGGTTACCGCTAAGATTAATGGTAAAGAATTACTGAGTTTAATACGGCATAGTTTACCAACTGGTGCAACCCAGTTGGGAGTTTTTGCTGGAATTAGTTTAACACTGGATTCTAAAGGTAATATCGATAAAGTTTTAGTAAATGGAAAACCGCTGGATATTAATAAAACTTATTCGATTGCAACGTTAGACTTTTTAATTAATGGTGGCGACGGGTTTGATTTTAAAACCGCTACGGCAATTGATAATACCAATATTCCGGTGCGCGATGTTATAAAACAAGACTGGCAAAAGAACGGTATTAAATTATCGCCACAATGGCAATATATCACACTGGAAACCAAATAAACTATTATTGACTTTAAACGCAACATTGGGCATGTAATAATAGATGTTGACTACGCATCTTTTGCAGGTTAAATCTCTTATCATGCCTAGTATTGTGAATATGACAAAAAATAAGGAAGAATATTAAAGATGAAAATTGCAACTTTTATCCATGATGGGATGCCCAAAGTCGGCATGCTAACTAGTGATAATCAGGCAGTAACGCCGTTTTTACTAGAAGAAGGTTTGAGTTATTTTGGCGGACAAATAATTCTGGATTTGCTCGCCCATGGTGAAGATTTACCAGCGGTGGCTGAGGCGGTGTCATTGGAACAAATACAATTATTGGCTCCGTTACCTCATCCACGGCGCAATATTTTCTGCATCGGCAAAAATTATCGCGATCATATTCAGGAGGTTGCCAACAGCGGCTTGGGTAGTTCGTTGGGTAAAGAAACTAGCGTTCCCGAATATCCGATTGTGTTTACCAAAGTCCCGGAAAGCGTAATTGCCCATCGTGATATGATTGATAGCCATTCGGGGGTGACCGAACAGCTTGACTATGAAGTTGAATTGGCGGTGATTATCGGTAAAAGCGGACGGCATATTTCACGCGCTGATGCGCTCGATTATGTCTGGGGTTATACCATTATCAATGACGTTTCGGCGCGGGATTTACAGAAGCGCCATTCACAATGGCATATTGCCAAAAGTCTGGACACTTTTTGTCCGATGGGACCGTGGCTGGTTTCTAAAGATGAGTTGGATGCCGCTAATTTGGATATAAAATGTTGGGTAAATGGTGAATTACGCCAAAATTCCAATACCAAGCAGATGATTTTTGATATTCCGACTATTATTGAATCACTTTCTGCTGGGATTACGCTTTATCCGGGAGATATTATTGCTACCGGTACCCCCAGTGGGGTGGGAATGGGGTTCACGCCGCCAAAATTCCTCAAGCGTGGCGATCAAATTAAAATGACAATTAGCGGAATTGGTACGCTGGAAAATTCAGTTGGCTAGTATTGTAGCAGATAAGTAAAATGCCTATTTTTGCGATAAGTAACTTGAATGGTGCTTTTGGGCGGGCAATAAAATTTGGAATTAAAGGGATAAAGAGTACATACGAATGTTGCAATTATTGGCGATTTTTGGTGCCTTATTAGTTGGCTATGCTTTTCGACGCTTACCCTTGAGTGAGCGTCATTTAAATTATGGGCTTACCATAATTGTTGTATTGATTCTATTTGTTATGGGATATGAGCTCGGTAGCCGTAGTGAGCATCTTCTTAGTGAATTGGCTGGGATAGGCCGGTTAGTACTGATTTTTACGCTGACTCTATTTATTCTTAATTTTAGTAGCGGCTGGCTATTTTTAGGGTTTCTTAACCGCAGTTTAAAGCGTGCCCATCATCAAGCACAGCGTGCCGATTTTAAAGCATTTATCTTGGTTAGCGGCAAATATATTGCGATGGTAGTAGTTGGGATTATTGCCGGAAAATTAATCCATCATCCATTGGGTGAGTTAAACCAAGTAATTAGTGGCTTATTATTTATTTTACTGTTTATTGTCGGGCATCAGATGCGTGCCA
>CAZATM010000139.1:0-64867 GCA_964488065.1 uncultured Neisseria sp. | reverse complement strand
TTGCTGATAAATCTGCAACAAAATACCTAACTATTTCCCTGAATTTAGCTTCTGAAATCTTTGAACTATTTATATACTTATTTTTATGAATCATGACAATATATTAGCACACCTTTAAATGTGCTTTGATTGTCTAGCCCCTTAAATAATTATCAATTAAGATAACTGTTAAATACAAATCATATGCATAATCCAACACACATTCTATATCTGAATTAATTTCCTGAAGAATTTTTAAACTCTCATCTGAGTTATGGCGTGAAAATGTATTAGCTAAAAATGCATAATCATCATATATTGATTTGTACTCTTTTTCTTCAAGGCTTTTTCTTTTGGGCTCAAAATTTTTATATAAATGATTAATAATTGCCATTTTTTGTGTCAAATTACCTTTTAAGGCAAAATGATTATACTCTAACACTTGAGAATCATTAGTTATTTCAGTAACCGCAGTTGCTGCAGAATTATTCTCTAAAATGTAGATTTTCCCTTCAATATTTTGCCAGCAATATCCGGTTCGTGCTAGAATTTGCTGGATATTTTCCATGATATACCTGACTTGCTCATCAACCACCTTTGCATATGTACTATTGTGATTTGGCAATGATATTTTATCTAAAACTAAATTCATTAACAATTCAGAAAACAAGAAAACTTTTGTGCTGTAATCACATCTCGTAGTTGCAATTTGGGTTATTGTCTCATCCAATGAGATGCTAGTTCCCCTATTTTTCCAGCCTCTAAAATTAAGCTCAATAACCTCATGAACAGAAATCTTTTGATTCATAAAACCACCATTAAACCGGAGTGTTTCTCTTACTAGCAACTGTAATTTATTATATTCTTCTCTAAAATTTATTTCTTGATTTAGTATGTCGAAAATATGAAGTCTTGACACTTTGCCATCCTCTAGACTAATTACTTTACCGGAAATACTTCACGCCATTGGCAAAAATATCCTGCACCTTATTGCCGGGAATATTCTTGTATAAATCGACACCATAACGCTCCGAATGCCCCATTTTGCCAAGGATTCGCCCATCCACTGAAGTCAATGCCTCAATCGCATAATCCGAACCGTTAGGATTAAAATATGGATCAAAAGTCGGATTGCCTTCCAAATCCGAATACCGGCAGGCGATTTGTCCATTTGCCGCCAATTCCTGCGCCAGAGTCGGATTAACCACCAACCGCCCTTCACCATGCGACATCACAATTTGATGAACCTCGCCAACTTTAAACGAGGATAGCCACGGCGAGCGATTGCTGCTAATTACTGTTGGTACTACTCGCGAAATATGCCGTCCATTCAGATTATGGGTTAGGGTCGGAGATTCACGCGATAATTCGCAGATTTTGCCGTATGGCAATAAACCGGATTTAATTAATGCCTGAAAACCGTTACAAATCCCCAAAATCAGTCCATCGCGCGCCAACAGCTCATGAATAGCAGCACTAATCCGCGGATTGCGCAAAATCGCAGCAATAAATTTGGCGGAACCATCCGGTTCATCGCCAGCGCTGAATCCGCCGGGCAACATCAAAATTTGCGAATTATTAATTTCGCCAGCAAAGTGCTCCAACGACAAATCAATATCCGCTAACGATAAATTATTAAACACCAAAGTTTCGGCAAGCGCTCCAGCAGTACTAAAGGCGCGCAAAGAGTCGTACTCACAATTGCTGCCGGGGAAAACCGGAATAATCACCCGCGGTTTAGCCAATGGCGAATGGGTATATTTAGCGCTTGTGCCATGAGTTGCTGTAGCTATCAGCTCACCTTGGGCTGCCAGCGAATTATCACTTAGTAGCGGAAATACTGACGCTAGCTTGCTGTGCCACACAGAAGCTAATTCATCCAATGTCACGGTTTCACCTTGCGCTGAAATCAGCGCCGCTTCAGTAATTGTTTCACCGATTTTCACTAAGGCCAATTTGTCTGCCAATTGTGATTGTCCGACCAAAATCTGCGCACCATAGTGTGGTTTAAATAAATCCAGATTGGAATCCGTTAGTCGCGCACCGATTTTATTGCCCAGCGCCATTAATGCCAAACCTTCGCTAATTCCACCACAGCCAACCGCCCACGCAGCACTGATTTCCCGCGCAGCTATCAGCTCGCTGATTTGTCGATAATCGGCTTTAACCTGACTTAAATCCAGCACTTGATTATCACTCGCTGGCGGAAAATAGACATAAATGGTTTCACCGCTGGTTTTAAATTCCGGCGAGATAATTTGCGATGCCTCACCCAGTCCCAGCGCAAACGAAATCAGGGTTGGCGGCACATTCAAATCATGGAAAGTTCCACTCATTGAATCTTTACCGCCAATGGCCGCCCGTTTGAATCCCTGCTGGGCATGGTAGGCGCCCAATAATGCCGCAAACGGTTTGCCCCATAATTGCGGATCATTCCCCAAGCGTTCAAAATATTCCTGAAACGAAAAATAAATATTATCGGCACTGCCGCCAGCGGCAACAATTTTAGCCACCGAATGTACTACCGCAAAATAAGCACCATGAAACGGCGACCAACTGGATAAATACGGATCAAAACCGTGCGCCGCAATACTCACCGTCGTGGTTTCACCATTAATAACCGGTAATTTTTGCACCGAAACCTGAACTGGGGTTTGCTGATATTTACCGCCATAAGGCATCAATACCGTGGTTGCACCGATTGTTGCATCAAACATATCACCCAAACCTTGCTGCGAGGCGATATTCAAATCTTTAACTAGGGTGGTCATTCGCGCTTTGAAATTGGCACTCTTATCACCAATTGTCACTAATGGCTGGTAATCTGTACTCGGGCTAGTAACTTTCACTGCCGTATGACTCCGCGCACCATTGGTATTTAAAAACTCACGGGATAAATTTACAATCGGGTTACCGTGCCACCGCAATAGCATCCGTTTTTCATTGGTCACTGTCGCAACTACTACCGCTTCCAGATTTTCTTGATGAGCAAGAGCCATGAATAATTCAGCGTCTTTTGCTGAGACCACTACCGCCATCCGTTCCTGTGATTCAGAAATCGCCAGTTCAGTACCGGTTAGCCCATTATATTTAGTCGGAACCGCATCCAGATCAACTACAATGCCATCGGCTAATTCGCCAATTGCCACTGCCACTCCACCGGCACCAAAATCATTACATTTTTTAATCAGTGTCGTAACCTGCGGATTTCTGAATAAGCGTTGAATTTTGCGCTCGGTAACCGGATTGCCCTTTTGAACCTCGGCTCCGCACAATGCTGCTGAGTGAGCGGTATGCTCTTTGGATGAACCAGTGGCGCCACCGCAACCATCACGCCCAGTTCGCCCACCCACCAGAATAATTACATCACCAGCTTCAGGTTCTTCACGGCGAATATTGGCATATGGCGCTGCGGCAACCACCATACCAACTTCCATACGTTTGGCAAGATATCCCGGATGATAGATTTCACGAACCAGTGTCGTTGCCAGACCGATTTGATTGCCGTAACTGGAAAATCCCTGTGCAGCTTTGGTGGTAATTACCGATTGCGGCAATTTTCCCGGCAAAGTATCTTTTAAATCCACCAGTGGATTAGCCGCACCGCTGATTCTTAATGCCTGATAGACATAGGAGCGCCCGGATAATGGGTCACGGATTGCCCCGCCGATACAGGTTGCCGCACCCCCAAATGGTTCAATTTCGGTTGGATGATTATGGGTTTCGTTTTTAAACTGCAACGACCACTGTTCAATCTTGCCATTGACCGGAACCTCAATAATCAATGAACAGGCATTGATTTCTGCCGAAATTTCCATTTCCGGCAATAATCCATCACGCTTGAATTCTTTGCCGCAAACGGTTGCCAAATCCATTAAGGTTAGCGGGCGGGTACGTAATTTCTCGGCAGAATAAAGCTTACTGCGGCTGGTTAAATAATCGTTAAACACCTGCTGGAAAAATTCCGAATATTTACTAGATACAAATTCAATGCTATCAAGTTCAGTTTCAAAGGTAGTATGCCGACAATGATCCGACCAATAAGTATCCAAAACTTTAATCTCGGTTTCGCTAGGGTCGCGCGCTTCCTGATTTTTAAAATATTGTTGAATCAATTCCAGATCGGCCAACGTCATTGCCAATCCAAGATCTTTTTTGAACTGTTGTAAATGAGTCAGACTAAAGCGGGTAAAACCATGATAAACCGGAACCGGATTATAATTTGCCAACTGATTATCCAGTTTCAGCACTGTTAAATCTTTAAGTTCATACTCCAGCGGATTAATATAGTAATCTTGAATTTTTTGCAGTTGTTCTGGTGATAAAGGATCGGCGAAGATTAAGATTTTGGCAGTAGTGACAGCAAGGTTTGGCGAGGAGATGTTTAACAGATTGAGCGCTTGAAGTGCCGAATCGGCGCGCTGGTTATACTGTCCGGGAAGCATCTGGATAGCAAACCACTGGCTTGGCGGCGGTAACTCCAGTTGGTAGGAGACCTCATCCACCGTTGGCTCACCAAAAACCACATAGCGCGCTTTGTCCAATTCGCTGTGGCTGATGTTAAAAACATCATAAACATTAATCACGCGCAGTGATTTAAGCTGCAGATGAAGTTGACTATTAAAATTATCCAGCAGTTGCCGGGCTTCCACATTAAATTGTTGAGATTTTTCGACAAAAATCCGAAAGTTGGGCATATATTTTTCACCTGCAAAAAATGTTGCATTCCATTTCAAGCCGTCATTATACACAATCCCAGTCAGGTATTAGCTACTATTTATAGCCCATTTCACGGCACACAGTTTACCTACTGTTTTACAGCGGTATTTGCGTCCCACTGCCAATTTCAATTACCTGATTGGTACAATACTGTTTAAACAAATGTCGTCCCTTAATACTGCTGCAATGACAGGGAGCTAGCTGCTGGATATTTTTGCCATTTAGCACCTCAATTAGCTGGATAATTTTACTTTCGCTACTGTGAGTCAGATGAAATCCGCCCAATAGCAGATAAATATCTTGTGGATAGATTTTCTGTAACGCCGCCACTATCTGCTCAATTCCAGCATGGGCACAGCCAGTGATGATAATTAAACCACGGGGATGCTCGATAACCAACACCTGTTCGCTAATCGGGATTCCCCACCAGCGTGCAGTAACTGTAAGGGTAGTGATTCCCTCGGTAATTTTAGTCACTTGCGCAATCTGACTGTAACTTATTCGCGGGTCATTATTATTTTTGAAACGCGGTTTAAAGGCTGGCGGTAAAAAAACCTGACACGCCGAAGATAACTGCGGCAGAATTTGCAGCAGTCCAGTACAATGATCCCAGTGCGAATGGGAAATTACTAATTGTGTAATTGAATCTAACGTTATTCCCAGTTGCTGGCAATTGTGATTAAATTTTACAGCATCACCACCCAAATCAAAGACAATCCGCTGATTTTTATAGGTTATGATAGCCGAGAACCCCTTACCACAATCAAATTTACCATTAGCAGCGATATCGTCGTAAAGAATTACGATATGATCTTGATTATTATTTAACAGAGTCATTGGCAATCCATTACTACTGAGTTATTCAGCGCTTTGTGCATTTTATCAAATACAATGGATAATTTTCTTTAACTTGACTAATTTCAATCAGTCCAAATTTCCCAAACTCTTCATGGATTGCACCCTCATCATAAAAAAATATTTTGACACCACCAAACATTTCAAATCTATTATACCCCACCGCCAATCCCTGCCCGTAAGTTTCTGCAGCGGTTGAGATTGCCGTAAAAACCATAAAACCATTTTTCGCTAATTGGCTATAGCAATCATGAAGTAATTTTTCTCTTTCTGGCTTATCCAATAAATGTATCAAAGCATAACAAAAAATTCCGTCATAAGTTTTATCATCAAAAGGCATTTCCGTTACTGAACCATAATGTATTTGCAAATTTGCTCCAAAATGTTTTTGCGCCAAATCTATCGCGGTTTGAGAAATTTCGATACCGGTTACGGATATTCCATTTTCTTTAAAAATTTTTGCATTCCTTCCGTAACCTATTCCTGGAATCAGTACATTTTTTAATCCATGTTCAACAAATAAATTTTTTGTTAAAACTGCCGATTCAGAGGGCTCAAATCCCCACATTTCCCGTTTACTTTTAAACGCATCTTCCCAAAACTTTGTCATCTCAACATCCTACCCATATAATTACACAAGATAAATTCGCGTACTTCCCATGATCGGTGAAACTAATTCATGGATCATTTTAACTTTAAAGCAATTTTAGCAATTTAATTTTATCACAAATTATAGGTCTTTTTCCGTTATACTCACGAACTGAAACTACACAACAAGGAATCATCTATGCCATCAATCGCGATTGTAATGGGGAGCACCTCAGACTGGAATGTAATGCAAAACGCTGCTAAGATTTTGCAGGACTTTGGAATAGATTATGAGGCCAAAGTGGTTTCCGCCCATCGCACACCGGATTTATTATTTGAATTTGCGACTACTGCTAAGGACAAGGGAATTAAAGTAATTATTGCCGGAGCTGGCGGTGCCGCCCATTTACCGGGAATGATCGCCAGTAAAACCATAGTCCCGGTATTGGGAGTTCCAGTTCCCTCAAAATATTTAAGCGGGCAGGATTCATTGTATTCCATCGTGCAAATGCCCAAAGGAATTCCGGTTGGCACACTCGCAATCGGTGAAGCCGGTGCGGCCAATGCAGCGTTGTTGGCGCTCCAGATTTTGGCACAATTCGATGCTACACTAGCTAAGCAACTGGAAGCGTTCCGCGCCAAACAAACGGCGGAAGTCTTGGCAATGCAATTAGCGGAGATTAATTGATGACAGCAACCACACAGGCAATCCTACCTCCGGCATGGCTGGGAATAATTGGGGGTGGACAATTGGGAATGATGCTTGCCCAAGTGGCGCGCCAGTTTGGCTATAATGTCGCAGTTCTTGAACCGGACGCTCTTTGCCCCGCGGCAAGCTATGCCAATCGCCACTTTATTAATGCTTATGATGATAAATCGGCACTTGCCGAATTAGCCCAATTGTGCGCCGTTATTACCACCGAATTTGAAAATGTTCCGGCACAATCGCTGGAATATATGGCAAATTACACCCGCGTTTATCCACCAGCAGCTGCCGTTAAAATTGCCCAAAACCGTCTCAGCGAAAAAAATTTATTTATCCACAGCGGGTTAAAAACTGCGCCATTTGTTCCTATTTCATCAGCGGAAGATTGCCACCAAATCGACGACAATTTTTTCCCGGCAATTTTAAAAACCGCTACCTTGGGCTATGACGGCAAGGGACAGCGCAGTGTTAACAATCGTCAGGAATTATTGGCAGCTTTTCAGGAATTAAATCATCCCGAGTGTATACTGGAACAAAAAGTTGCACTGGCCGCCGAAGTATCACTAATCATTGCCCGCAATGACCATGGAATCAGCAGCTACCCGTTAATTGAAAATCATCATCACAATGGAATCCTTGCCACCAGTATTATTCCGGCACGAGTCAGCCAAGAGCTGCATGAGTTAGCTTTACAACAAGGGTGCAAATTAATACAAGCACTAGATTACACTGGATTGTTGACTATCGAATTTTTTATTACCGCGGATAATCAGCTATTGGTAAACGAAATTGCGCCGCGCCCGCATAATTCGGGACATATCACTATTGAAGCCGCTGAGACCTCACAATTTGAACAACAACTTCGCGCAGTCTGCGGGTTGCCCTTGGGGAGTGGGCGGATAAAAGAAGCCGGCGTGATGCTAAATTTACTTGGCGATGTTTGGCTAAATCCAGCGTTAAATCCGCAGCAAATCATGCTCAATCTGCCATCCGCAAAATTTCACTGGTATGGAAAGTCAGCCGCCAAACCCGGGCGCAAAATGGGACATGTCTGCATCACCGCAGCAGAAGTTGAAAAAATCATAGCACAAATGGATGAGCTTAATCAACAATTTGCAAACTAACAATCGGTATAGTTATTAATGCAGGATAACTCTGCGGTTGCGCCGCATGTAGATAACTATACCAATCAATAAAAATAGCAATGGTCCACCACCCAATTCCAGCTCATAGATGATTATATCGCGAGTAGTTTTCAGGTCTTCCGGTGGCACAAAACTTAAGGCTATCGCCAAACTCACCGCGGTGATTACGGTAATTGCCAACGGATAAACCAACCACCGTGGAATAAAGATTTTTTTCAAGCGCTGTTTACGTCGTAAGCGAATATAGCTAAGCGACAGAAAGATAAATGGCAAGAAATAAATAATCGTTGCCATCAATACCAGAATCAAATAGATACTCTCGACACTTGGTAAAAACTTGGTCGCCAGCACTATCACCGTTACCAAGACACCCTGAGCAATCAAGGCATTTGCCGGAACATAATTCTTATTCAAGCGCTGCAACCATTCCGGCAACAATCCTTTATCATTGGATTGGAAAAAGATAATACTGGAAGTAATCAGCCACAAATTCAAGCCGCCAAATTCGACAAACATTAATGACACAATAAAAAATTGCACCACCAGCGGGCTCCAATGCAGCCGCTCAATTATTTTATACATCGAAGCCACCAACCCAGTAGTTCCGGAAAGCTCTTTGGGCGTTAGCACCAGATTGATTGATATTGTCCCCAAGATATACAATATGACCAATAACGAACCGCCAATAACGATCGCCCGAAACAAATTTTTTTCGGGATTTTCCATTGAATTACAAATAGTGGGAATAACTTCGACACCAGCTAAAGCAAACATCAGAATCGAAAAATCCGACAAACTCCGCCAAATATCATGCTGGGGAATAAAACTACTGGGGGCAAAACTGGTAGCACTATTTTTCGCATTCAATAGATAATAAGCCCCGGCAATTACAAACATCAGCCCCAAGCGGAAATTAAATAATCCCGAGAGCGTTGTTAATTTGGCTACCAAATGAATACCAGCAATATTAAACCACACCGCACCCCAGAAGCAAATTAAAACGATAGCGACAATAAATCCTCGATTATCGGCAAGAGTATGATCACCAATTAAATACACCAAATTGACCGCAATGAAAGTTAACAACCCCGGGTAATAAAAAACATTATTGACCCAATAAAACCATGACACATAAAATCCGGCTTTCCGTCCTAAGCCTTGTCGCACCCATACCGTAATTCCGCCGCTATCCCGAAAATTAAGCGCCATTTCCATCACCATTAAGGATAACGGTATAAAAAAAATCAAAGTTCCCAATAACCAAAATAAGATTGCCGTTGGTCCTAAGCTTCCGGCAACCGGAATCCAGCGGATCCCCAGACACGAAGTCATAATCATAAAAACGACTGCCCGCGTGCCTACTTTTTTGGTAGAGGAGTTATTCATTACAATTAACGATCCCACCAGGAATAATTGGGGATTTTGGCAAATAACTCCTCTAAGCCATCGGTCCAAGCTTCCCTAACCTGCTTAAATGAATTATTTTGCTCATCAATTAATTTCTTCAGCGGCTGCGCCAATCCGCGATCATTATCCAACTCAGTCACGTAGGCAACGCTTGGTAAAAATGATAAATTTATTGGCAATCCGACCGACAAATTTGAACGCATGGTTGAATCAAAGGAAACCATTACACATTTAATGGCATCATCGACGGTTGTATCATAACTTATTACTCGATCCAGCATTGGTTTGCCGTATTTTAACTCGCCAATCTGAAAAAATGGTGTCTCACGAGTAGCTTCAATAAAATTCCCCGCCGGATAAACCATAAACAAACGCTGATTTTCACCCTTAACCTGCCCACCGACAATCAACGAACAGCTAAAATCAATGTTGGCATTAGATGACGGTAAACGGCGGATTACTTCGCGAACGGTATCACCAACCTTACGGGCAACATCAAATAACGAATCAAAGCTTAAAATATTGTCTTCCAAGTTCCGCGAAATTTCTTTTTTTAATAATGAAATTACTTCTTGAGTGGTACCCAAATTCCCGGCACTAAGGATAAAAATCTCGCGCTCGCCACTAACCGAAAAATGCGCCGTTTTACAAAATACCGAAATATTATCAATCCCGGCATTGGTTCGGCTATCCGAAGCAAATACAATTCCCGAATCCAGTTTAATTGCTACACAATAAGTCATGAGAATCCTTTACTGTTGTTGAGAAATTAATGATATTACTGCCAACTGTTCATCATCACCACCAACCCGTGAACCACGAACGGGTGCGGCATCAAGATAATCCAGTCCATAGGCTAATTCAATATGGGTTTCTCCCGCTGAACACTGATTACTAACATCAAAACTATGCCAGGCACCATTAAACCAAATTTCTGCCCAGGCATGGCTGGAAAGATGCTCTTCATCATGAGTATAGAGATAGCCACTAACATAACGCGCCGGAATTCCCAAATAACGACAGCAGCTTAATAAAACATGGGTATGATCTTGACACACTCCGGCTTTGGCCAATAATGCAGTACTGGCAGTAGTAGTTGAATCAGTCACTCCACGAGTATAACGAACATGCTCAAGAATAATCGCAGAAAATTGAGTAATAATCGCCAATAAATCCGCCGGTGGTTGGCGGTAGGCATCCACGCTCATCACCCCCAATTGCTCTTGAATAAAATCCTGTAACGGCGACTCACAGCGGGTTAATTCAGTTTGGTTAAGATAATATTCAAGTGGAACATTACCGGCTTCGGTTTTTGGAGTTGCGGCAAGAGTTTCGACAACGCCACGGGCTGTGACTTCAATTTCCTGACAACCTGACAGCGAACTCAGACAATAGATGATATTGCCAAAACAGTCGCGGCCGGTATTAATTCTCTCACCCGGAAGTTCTAAATCCCAACTCAATACGCGTTGGTGGCGATTATTCTGCGGCCATAGGCGAATAATTTGCGTACTGCGCAGCAATGGGGTAGCATACGAATACGTCGTTTTATGGAGTACGTTTAATATCATTTTTTTACAAAAAATCCTTCCTGTAACGCTAAATCCAAAGCCATAACTTCATCTTGAAGCTGGTGGATGTAATTTTCCACACCAACTTTAGTAACATCTGCGGGTTTATCAAATTTTAATTTGACTAACAAATAATTACACAACTTTTCATACTCGCAGCGAGGCATATTTTTTAATAACAAAATTAACTCATAAAGATGCTCAATGCAATAACGCAGACTCCGGGGAATATTCTTATTAAAAATCAGAAATTTAATGATTCCCTCTTCGGATGGCATTTCAACAAAAGTTTCCTGATAGGCTTCAAATGAGCTCACCGCCCGTAATAGCATCAACCAATTATAATACTCCGATTGATTGTGGATTAACTGCAACTCACTTTTAGCTTCCATCACTCGCAGAGTTTGATCGGCACGTTCCACATATGAACCCAGATGGATAAACGAGCTAGTTAAATTTTCCGGCAAGGTAATAGCTACTGCGCCATGAAAAACAAATGCCCGCTGCCGTAACCACTCGGTAAAATCATGCAATGGCAGATGTTGTTTATCCTGAAATTCAAGCCAGGTTTGATTTATTGCCTCCCAGACATCACTGCTTAGGCGACTACGTTCAGAGCGCGCATTTTCCCGCGCGGCCGATAAACAGGATTTAACCGAGGCCATACAGCCACTGGAAATCATAAAGCGGCTCACCCCGTCAATATTTATTGGATTAGTGGCGTTTTGTTCCAAAAACTCATGTTCGGCACTTTGAATTTTTAGCGGTAACAGGCAAATTCGCTCCAAGTGAAAATTAAGCGGCATTCCCGGCTGAAAACAGGCATCCAACAAGCGCGCAGTTGATTCGGCACGCTCCAGATAGCGCACCATCCAATAGAGATTTGAGGCAGTTCTACTTAACATTATAATCCTCCCTGTGATTCTTTTAATACCCAAGTATCTTTGGTTCCGCCACCCTGAGAACTATTTACAACTAACGACCCCTTGGTTAAGGCTACCCGGGTTAATCCACCCGGAACTACCCGCACTTGAGAACCGGTCAGCACAAACGGTCGCAGATCGATGTGCCGCGGCTGCAATTCTTCATCCAACCAAATTCCGCAAGCCGATAAATTCAATACCGGCTGGGCAATATAATTACTCGGATTGGCTTTGATTTTTAGGGCAAATTCCTCCCGTTCCACAACCGTGCTGGTTGAACCAATCAGCATTCCATAGCCCCCGGCACCATGCACTTCTTTAACCACCAGCTTATCAAGATTGGCTAAGGCATATTTATAATCATCCGGCCGCGCCAAGATATAGGTCGGCACATTATTTAAAATTGGTTCTTCACCCAAATAGAAACGAATCATATCAGGCACATATGGATAAATTGATTTATCATCGGCAACCCCGGTTCCCAGCGCATTGGCAATCGCCACCTTACCCTGCCGATAGGCATGAATCAACCCCGGCACCCCCAAATAGGAATTAGGATTTAATGCTAGCGGATCAAGAAAATCATCATCGAGCCGGCGATAAAGGATATCCAGCTTCTGCGAACCGTGAACCGTGTGCATCCATAATTGGTCATTACGGATAAATAAATCCCGCCCTTCAACCAACGGTACGCCCATCTCTTTGGCCAAAAAAGCATGTTCGTAATAAGCGCTATTATATGGACCAGGCGTTAATACCGCAATTTGCGGATCATCGACAAAAGCACTTTCACGCAAAGTAGTTTGCAATAGCGACGGATAATGGCTTATTGGCTCAACATTATAGTCATTGAATAATTCGGGAAAGAGCTTTTCACTCATGCGCCGGTTTTGCAGCATATACGAAACACCACTCGGTACCCGAAGATTATCTTCCAAAACATAATAATTACCATCGGCATGGCGAATCAAATCAACTCCGCAAATTTGCGAATAAACTTTATTCGGCAAATCCAGATGCAGCATGCAGGCTTTATATTGGGCATTTTTATAAATATGTTCTGCGGCAATTATTCCAGCTTTAACGATTCGTCCGTGGTGATAAATATCATCAAGAAACATATTTAATGCCGTCACCCGCTGCTCAATTCCGCGTGTGAGCCAGCGCCATTCAGCCGCTGAAATTATCCGCGGCACCGGATCAGAAGGAATCAGCCGCTCGGTACCTTCTTCTTCGCCATAAACTGCAAAAGTAATACCAATCCGTCGAAACAGTTGATCGGCATCATTACGCTTGTGATTCAAATATCCCGACGGCTGCCGGTTAAGCCACTTTAGGTAATTTTCATAATGCGCTCTGGGAGCACCCGATTCATCAAAAATTTCATCATACATACTATGCCCTGACTTAATAATAGCGGTTTACGACAAATATATGAGAGTCAGTTCCGGTTACCAGACTTTTCCCCACCAGTAATTTTAGACACTAATCTTTTATTTTACCATGTACCATCAACAATTATAGAAACATATCCTGACTCCGGGATTAAATTGACATAAATTCAATTAACATCAAAAATCCAAAATACCTAATAATAAACTATATTACAGTCAATTATACCAATAATTTAACAGTTGTAGGATAACGACTCATTTAAACAAACGCCATTCGCCAAACTGATAAAATTTATAAGTATGCTAAAATAGTGCCTGCTTCATTAACCCTGTTGAACATAGGATACCCACTCATTTATGACCAAAATTTTAGGCATCGAAAGCTCATGCGATGAAACCGGCATTGCGATCTATGATAGTGAACAAGGTTTATTGTTAGCCGATACGCTCTATTCGCAAATTGAACTGCATTGCCAATATGGCGGGGTGGTACCGGAGCTGGCATCCCGTGATCACCTGCGTAAAATAATTCCATTAATTAATCAAAGCCTCACGCAGGCGCGACTTAATTTCAAACAAATTGATGCGATTGCTTATACTGCCGGACCGGGGCTCAATGGTGCACTATTGGTTGGTGCGACCGTTGCCAATACGCTAGGGATGGCGAATAATTTACCGGTCATTCCGGTGCATCATCTAGAAGGACATATTTTATCGCCATTTTTAGCCGCTGAAAAACCGCAATTTCCGTTTATGGCGCTACTGGTTTCCGGTGGGCATAGTCAATTGATCGCAGTCAAAGCGCTGGGTGATTATGAAATTCTTGGCGATACTTTGGATGATGCCGCCGGTGAGGCCTTTGATAAAACCGCCAAAATGCTGGGGTTACCCTACCCGGGCGGAAAATACATCGCACAACTGGCAGCAACCGGTAATGATGTCTATGCTTTACCGCGCCCGATGCTACATAGCGGCGATATGACAATGAGTTTCTCCGGCTTAAAGACGGCAGTAATGACCCTGATCAATCGTCTCAAACAGCAGGCAATTGCCATTGAAGGACAAGTTTTATGTGATATTGCTAAATCAATTGAAGAAGCCATTTGCACCGTGTTGGTAAAAAAATCTCTGCAGGCACTGAAATCCAGCGGCATGACCCAACTGGTGGTATCCGGTGGAGTTAGCGCTAACTTGACTTTACGACAAAAATTAACCGCTGCCGCCAGTAAAATCAATGCTCAGGTTTATTATCCGCCATTGAATTTATGCACCGATAATGGAGCCATGATTGCTCTGGCCGGATCTTTTCACCCTGAGCGCCAAACCCGTGACTACAGTTTCACCGTTCATCCACGCTGGGACATCAGTCAACAATGAAAATTACACTCGACTACCTGATTCCGGAATTTAAGAATCATATTGCAATTGTTGCCAATGGTGAATTTCCGAGCTCGGAATTGGTGTTAAACTGGCTGCAGCAGCGACAACTTTTAATCGCCTGTGATGGCGCACTCAACAATCTGCAACAACGACAAATTATTGCCGATTTTGCCATTGGTGACGGTGATTCGCACAATAAGCTCGCTTCAGCAGGTCTTCGTAATCCATTTATTGAGATTAAAGATCAAAACAGTAATGACTTGAGTAAGGCCGTTGCTTGGGTTGCCGGTAATTATGGTTGCGATATCCCACTAATAATTTATGCTGCCAGTGGACGGCGGGATGATCATGCGCTCGCAAATATCGCGCTGCTGCAGCAATATGCTGAATGTTTCTCGCAAATTATTATGCTTAATGATTACGGAATTTGGCGTCCGCTTAATTGTGGTAGTAACATTATTCGCACGCTAATTGGGCAACAATTATCTTTTTTTGGCTTAAATCCGTCACTCCGACTAAGCTGCCAGCAATTAAAATGGCCATTGACTGAATTTAAGTTTGAGTTTTTAAATAGCGGCACCCTCAACCAATGCACCGCTAATTATATCGAGGTGAAAGCCAACTCCCCGGCATTACTCTACTTGACATTTGAAATCAAACCTGCCTAACGCGAATCACTCCGGAGAATGGCGATGAATATTCAAATAATACCAGATCACAAACAAAAAATTAACCATAACAAATAAAATAAACAGCCAGCGAATCGAAATAAATGCCACCAACAGCGTACAGGCAATTGACGCTCCGACCATATAACAAGCATTTAAGACATTATTCATGGCAATTACCCGCGAGAGCATTCCTGGTGGCGTAATCACCTGGAGTGAACTATAACAAGTCACCGAATATAGTCCGGCACAAAATCCCAGCAATATAATTAGCACAAAATTACCAATCCCGGCGATACTGCCGACAAAGTCGACAACACCTAACTGATTTAGCGCTTGATCGTGATTAAGCAACACCAATCCCAGCATAAACACCGAAATCAATCCCGCACCACCCAAGACATAGCCATGATAGATTTTTCCGCGCGAAACAGTGGCGCAAAACAGCGAACCGCAACCGATGCTGACAGAAAAAATTGCAAGTAATATGCTATAGACGTGGGCATTACCGCCCATTGACTCTTGGGCAAAGACCGGTAATTGTGAATTAAGAATTACTCCAAAAGCCCAAAACCACGAAATCGCATGGAGATTATTGCGAATTTCACGATGCTGCATAACATCCTTGTATGTATGATAGAGATCCTGAAATAAATTTTTATGAAATTTAATACTTTCATTTTCCGGCATAACCGCAGTCATCCGATAGGTCGTTAGCAAACTCAACACTGCCGCTAGCAACAGCAACCCCATAACAATATCAATCCGATTATCCGCCATATTCCAGGTTCCGATCGTCTGTCCGATTAGCACTGCGACAAAAGTTCCCGCTTCAACAAAGCCATTCGCCAATAACAATTTGCGGCGTTCATTAAAATATTGCGGGAGTATCGAATACTTAATCGGACTAAAAAAAGTTGAATGAACCCCCATCATAAACAGTGACAGAATCGTGATTTCGGCATTGCGGTAATAAAATCCTAGCGCAGCCACCGCCACAATTAAAAATTCACAAAACTTAATCACCTTAATAATTGCGACTTTACTGTAAATATCGGCCAGCTTTCCAGCGTAAGAAGAGAAAATAAAATAGGGTAAGAGAAACGCTAACGTTGCCAGATTAACAGCCACCGCTTTACTAAAGCCTAAAAAGGTAACACCATTATAGGTCAACATTACTAGAATAGCACTCCTAAGCAGATTGTCGCTACTGGCGGTCATAAACAGCGTGGCAAATAATGGTAAAAATTTGCGACTATTTAATAATGAATCGTCTTTGAGCATTTATATTTTCTCTTTCACAATGTAATTCTTTCATCAGCACGAAAAAAGGCTCACCGAAGCAAGCCTTTTTATTTTGAGTAATGATCATTTATTCGGAGAGCTTAAATTAACTACACCACTTTCCATGGTTAATTTAGAACTCAGCATAATATTACTTTCGGCATCTTTGCTTTCGCTTAGATAACCTTTTTTCAGCCATACCTGCAATTGGTTATCCAATAAAATATTTACCACTTTAGACAAGGCATCCGAACTTTGTTTATCCATCTGGACATTACCGGCAGTTAAGAAATATTTCATTTGCAACAAGAACAAATACGCCAAAGTCGGTTTAGGAATGGTAAATGAAAAATTAACATACATTTTCTTGACAAATTGGTTCTGATCACTCATATCGGATTCGACAAAACCATGAGTAGTTGCCATCCCCTGCAAAGAAATTTGTCCTGACTGAGTATTGAGAGTAAAACTTTTCAATTCAACTACCGGACTCTCAACTAGAATCGGGGTCATCGCCACTTTTAAACTAGCGATCGATTTATCCCGGTTGTCTGGATTACTCTGATCCTGATTTGCCATATCATTCAAGGTATCAGCTAATTTGCTAAATGCCGGGGCATTAACATGATTCATATTAAATTCGAAGCTCATCGGACCAAATTTAGCACCATTACTCTGCAAGCTCTCAAATCCCGCTACAACATTAGCATCAAAATATCCATCCTGATCATGGCTAAGTGAATCATAACTAAAACCAGACAAGACAAACCCAGTTGGATTTATCACATCCAACCCATCTAGAAAATCTGCCGAGTTGATGCCGGTCAAAACGCGAATAACCTGACCAAGCTTCAAACTGGTGTTGGTACTACTCTCATCTAACTGGATTTTAATATTTGCCAGTTTCAGATGGGTATCGCCAACCTTGATATTATTAACACTATAGGCACTTTTAGAGGCGTAATCCAAACTATCAAACGAGACTTCACCCTTGGTCGGTGCCAGCATCTCAAAAGACGGTGCGACCAATTCATTTTCAAAGTGGTCAAATTCAGGATTATAGGCAGTAACCAATTTTAAACCGCCCCAATTTACTTTCACACCAGACAAAGCTTCATCATAATTGAAATCCGGTGAGCTTACGACAAATTTTCCAGATTTATTGGGATAGATTAGATTATCAATCGTCAGCGCTGGACGATTATTAAAAAATTTGTTTAAAATATTATCCAATTTTGCCGGCAATTTCAACTGCGTTTGCGCATAGGCAATCGTCGGCATGATGCTGCCATGCAGCCACCCGGCAAATAGCCCTTGTGAAATGTGAGTACTATAACTAATAGTATAACTTTCCTGCATCGAATTTAAGCCAGACTCTTTATCCTGTGGCAAAATACTAACCAGATTTTTTAATAGTTGTGGATTAACCGAGAGTGTCACCGATTCATTGGAACTAAACCAGCCACGGGAATAGTTCCGATCAACCACACTAACCAATGGCGAATCGGTAATTTTTTTAAACTGTAAATCAAGTTGCTTTTGTGCCATAATTCCAAAAAAATATGCTGATATTATTTGAATTAATATCAAACCTACTGCAATCGCACCAATAACTTTTAGCTTAATTTTTATAATTTTACTTAACATCATTATTCCTATTTCGTCAGCTACAAAGGCTTTTATCAATAATTTATTTGTGACCTGCCCTTGAGGAGATACCACAAATTAAGCTATAATTATATCATTAAATAACCAATTTCAGTAATTCTGATTTTTAATAATTCTTGGTTATCATCCCCAACAATAATTTTATTAAGAGAAAATTTGATGAATGATTGTATTTTTTGTAAATTAATTAGCAAGCAAATTCCAACTACCGTAGTTTATGAAGATGATGAGGTATTTGTTTTTAATGATTTGCACCCCAAGGCGGAGGTTCATTTACTAATAATCCCCAAAAAACATATTGGTAGCATGCTTGAGCTAACAGATGGCGATCAGGCACTAATCGGCAAAATGATGATTATCGCCAATCAGCAGGCAAAAAAACACGGACTGGGTAATGGCTATAAAACTCAGATCAATACTGGTGTTAATGGTGGACAGGAAGTAATGCATCTTCATATTCATATCGTTGGCAATCGTTAATTTTAAAAGTAATAGTAGGAAAAAATCATGGGCAGTTTAAGTATTTGGCATTGGTTAGTGGTATTATTAATCGTGGTACTGATTTTTGGCACCAAAAAACTTAAAACCATCGGCAAAGATGTCGGTGAGGCGGTAAAGAACTTCAAAGAAGCGGTTAACGAAACCCCGGAAAATAGCAAAAATAGTGATAATTCAACTAAACCCAAGTCAGAATAACCGTGTTTGGTATCAGCTTTAGCGAAATACTGCTGATTTTAGTTATTGCAGTAATAATTTTCGGACCGGAGCAACTGCCGGGAATTGCCCGTAAAACCGGAGCTCTGGTAGCATCATTACGGAATATGGGAATGAATTTGCGTTCACAATTTTACGAACAAAGCGGGCTGAATCAATTTGAAAACATCCGTCAGGAAGTTCAGGCAACCTTATTTCAACTAAAGCAGCAAATTCACTCACCGGCAGAAAATGCCGCTTCTGACATGGAGATGTTTACTGAGCCGGAATCGCAGTTGAGTGAATATTATTTTTTATATCAACCGGAACTGGATTTTGAGCGCCAGCCAGAATTATTTGACGAGCAGGATCATCATGGAATATGATTTTTTCAGCCATCTGATTGAACTGCGCAAACGGCTAATCTACGCATTAATCGGCTTTATCGTGGTGCTGGGTTGCCTCTTTCCATTTGCCAACCATTTGTATCAATTACTGTCAGCTCCGCTGGCTAAATTTATGCCGCCCTCCAGCCAATTAATTGCTACCGATATAATTTCGCCATTTTTTGTGCCATTAAAATTAGCAGCACTTAGTGCGATGATTATCAGCCTACCCAACACCCTTTATCAAATTTGGCAATTTGTCTCCCCTGGACTATATAAATCTGAACGGCGACTGATTGTAAGTGTAATTAGCAGCGCTTTTGTCCTATTTTTGATTGGCATCCTTTTTTGCTATTTCCTGGTATTACCGGCAATTTTTCATTTTGTAGCCAAAATCAAAGCGCCGCAAATCGCGATGTTTACCGACATTGACAAATACCTAAGCTTTGTTCTGAGTCTGTTTGTGGTATTTGGAATGGCATTTGAAATGCCGGTGATAATTTTCCTGTTGATAAAATTCAATATTCTGAGCCCAGCAAAAGCCCGCCAAATTCGCCCGTATATGTTTGTCGGGTGCTTTATAATTGCGGCGATTGTTACGCCACCGGATATCCTGTCGCAAACCTTACTGGCATTGCCGCTCTATGCTCTCTATGAATTGGGGATTATTGCCGGAAAAATTTTCATCCGTATCCCATTACTACCGGAAAGCCAAATCCAATCATGACCACCAATCCATTTAAAGCCTATAGCAAATTAATTCTGGCAATCTTTGGCTGGGCTGGCGTTTATCACGCTGCCAGCATTATGGTCGTAAGTATGGATGTCTATACCTTAGGATTTTTCCGCTATCTGTTGGCTTCAATTATCCTATTAACCATTTTGAAAGTCCGCCGCGGATATGTTTATAATCATCAGGAATTTTGTAATAATTGGCCGATTTTAGTACTGCTTGGTATTATTGGTATCGGTCTTTATAATATTGCGTTCTTTAATGCCGAAAAACATCTTAGTGCCAATACCGTAGCATTAATTTTTGCGGTCAACCCATGTTTAACTGCATTATTGGCGGCAATTTTCATGAAAACCAAACTTCGAATTTTGGGTTATTTCGGAATGTTGATTGCCCTGTGCGGCACCTTGGGGGTAATTAATTTTGCTAATCCACAGTGTGGAAAATTTTTTTGCAGCGACATAATTCATAAACTATCGCTGGGTGAAATTTATGCCCTACTAATGTGTTCATTTGCGGCAGTTTTTAGTATTTTGAATCGGGTTGCCGCCCTGCGAAGAATTGATGCACTAACCATTACCACCTATGCTGCCATTTTCGGAATGCTAACGTTGCTACCAATGGTGGTATGGGAAGGTAATCTGTTCTCGCTAACCCAGCAAAATCTAGGATTTTGGCTGGCAATGCTTTATACCATCATCGTGGGTTCGGTTATTGCCTATTTCTGGTATGCCGAAGCTATTAATGATTTGGGCGTTAATCAAGTGGTGGTCTTCTTGAATGGAATCCCCTTTGCGACAATTATATTGGGCGTAATATTTTTCCATGAAGCTACCACATTACCAGTAATTGGCTGTGGTGCAATTATTGTTGTTGGAGTAATAATTACCAACCGTTCGATTATTATCGGCAAAAATAAATCAGCACAGACAGGAGCTAATAAAACATGAAAACTATCGGTCTAATCGGCGGCATGAGCTGGGAGTCTTCGTTAGAGTATTACCGCATTATTAATCAAGAAGTTAAACGCCAGCTTGGTGGGTTACATTCGGCTAAGAGCATCCTTTATTCGGTTGATTTTGCTGAAATTGAAGAAATGCAGAGCAATGGCGACTGGAATCACGCCGGAGAAGAATTGGCAAAGGCTGCCCTAGCTCTCGAAAGAGCCGGTGCCGAAATTCTTATTATTTGCACCAATACTATGCACAAGTTGATTGACCAAATCCAGTCAAAATGCCAGCTACCGCTTTTGCATATAGCCGATGCGACCGCGGCCGTAATCAAAAAAGATAATCTCCAAAAAATAGCTTTATTAGGTACCACGTTTACAATGGAGCAAGACTTTTACCGCCAGCGACTAAGCGTACTTCACGGTTTAGAAGTATT
This sequence comes from uncultured Neisseria sp., assembly GCA_964488065.1. Classification (GTDB taxonomy): domain Bacteria; phylum Pseudomonadota; class Gammaproteobacteria; order Burkholderiales; family UBA11063; genus Aquella. The sequence goes on along the minus strand of CAZATM010000139.1, from coordinate 43,382 downwards.
AATCCCTCATACTGAAGAGCGCGAAATTATTCATAATGTTATTTATCAGGAACTGTGTCAGGGAGTTGTTAAACCGGAATCAAAAGCCGCATATTTGGAGATAATCCACAATTTGCATAATCGCGGTGCTGATGGTGTAATTTTGGGTTGTACCGAAATTGAGTTATTGATTACAACTAGCGACGTTCCTCAGCTGAAGATTTATCCTACAACCAAAATTCATGCGCAGGCGGCGGTGAATCTAGCATTAGGCAAAAATCCAGTATAACTGGATAGAATAATTTTCTAAACTACATTTCCACAGGAGTTTGAGAGATGAAAAAAATATTATTGACTATATTGGTTGCCGGCAGCCTATCGGTTTCGGCACAGGAGATGACCTCTAAAACCGTTATCATCAATGATCACCCACTGCATTACTACCAAATCGGGAATAACGGTACACCGCTGGTATTGCTAACCGGCTATGCGACCACCAGCAATTTTTGGCCACAAGACTTTGTTGATTGTCTGGCACAGCAACACCAGGTTTATCTGCTTGATTATCGCGGTATTAATACCAACGAAAGCTCAATTAAAGAATCACAAACCATTTACTCCATGGCTAGTGACGCCAACGCCTTTGTCAAGCATTTAAAATTAAAAAAGGTTTCGCTAATCGGTTGGTCGATGGGCGGAGCGGTGGCATTAACCGCTAGCACCAATCATCACTATCAAAAGCTATATTTATTGGCGCCGTTGCTTCCAACATCCCAAGCACTGCTTTATCCATTTAAAACCCATAATGAATTTAAATCGGAATCGGATGTCTTAAACTATGTGTTTGCCAATAATCTTTATCATTATGAATCATCTGAATTAACAGCGCAACAAAGCCGCTTTATTAATCCACAATTAAAAACGCTATTTCCATCCGGCGAAATTATTGCCAAACAATCCGCCGCCATTCCAACTTGGCAATATGAGTCACAAAATGCTTATCAATTTATGCACAGCACCACACCCGCAATATTCTGGCTGCCGCAGCAAGATAGCATAATCAATGAACAAATTGCCGAAGCCGTCACTAAAAATTACCCGCACTCAACAATTTATCGCCTACCAAATAGCGGGCATGCGGTAGCTTGGCAGGATAGCGCGAAAATCTGCCGCTCAATTGCAGATTAATCATTAATAAAAAATGGCAGTTCGATACTGCCACTTTTGTTTCGTCTATGACTATTTCTTACTGGTATTGGCGGCTAAATTAGCAGCCAGCATCTGCTCAGTCAGAGTCTGCATCCCTTGTGAGGTGTGCGGCAACAATAAGGTATTGGTTTTACTGTTGGCACCAATTTCTTTCAGTGCGTCAAAATACTGCGTGGTCATAACCATTTGCATGACTTCCGAAGGATCAACACCACTACCAAGAACCTCTTTCAAACTCAAAATCGATTCGCGCAAACCGTTAATAATTTCCTTCCGTTGATCGGCAATCCCCTTACCGGCAAGTTTCATTGCTTCTGCCTCGGCTTCGGCTTGTTTAACTTTAATGATTTTCTCAGCCTCTGCCTTAGCCTGCGCAGCATCGCGTAAGCGTTCCTGCTCATTAATTTGGTTCATCGCATCCAACACCCGTTTATCGGGATTAATATCGGTAACCAAACTTTTCGTCACGATATAGCCAAAGTCCGCCATCTGTTTGGAAAGTGCCTGCTCAATATTATTGGCAATCTCATCCTTACTTTCATAGACTTTATCCAACGTCATGCTTGGCACTTGCGCCCGGACAATATCAAAAACATAGCTACGAATCTGCGCACTTGGATTGGACAATTTATAAAAAGCATCAAAAACCTTGTGCTCATCAATCAATAATTGCACAGAAGTAATAATTTCCAGCGTAACATTGTCTTTGGTTTTGGTATTGGTGGTAACATCTAATTGTTGAATTTGGGTTGAAACTTTGGCGGCAACCGATTCAATAAATGGAATTTTAAAATTCAATCCGGCGGTGGCAGTACGGTTAAATTTACCAAAGCGCTCAATAACCGCCACCCGTTGTTGCGGAACGATAAACAGACAAGCAAAAACAATTGCAAAAATTACCAGTGCAATGATTAAAAAAGTAATTAGACTACTTAGCATAATGGTTTCCTCCATAAATCAGCTAGAATTTTTTGTGATAACCGTGACAATACGGCAATGTTCCCTGATGATTATAATAATCCTGATGATAACCTTCGGCACTCCAAAACACTGCCATCTCACGAATTTGGGTCGCAACAGGATAACCCTTATCCAGCAGCAGTTGAATAATTTGCGCGGCAATTTCACGTTGTTCATCGGTATAACAAAATATGGCACTCAGATACTGTTCACCAAGATCCGGACCCTGACCATCAGTTTGACACGGATCATGAATTTCAAAGAAATATTTCAATAAATCGGTGAGTGACAAAACCTCAGGATCATAAATAACCCGCACCACTTCCAAATGTCCGCTTGTTTTACTGCACACCTCCTGATAACTAGGATAATCAACGTGACCACCGCAGTAGCCAACCTCAGTTAACAAAACTCCCGCTAATTTTTGCAGATAATATTCGACACCCCAGAAACAGCCGGCAGCCAAAATAATTTCAGCGCCACTGGTACAGGTTTCCGAAGTTACAAAATCAAGCGCCAGCGAATTAACACAGTGACGGGCATCTTTTGCGGTAAATCCCTCGCCGTGAAAAACATGCCCTAAATGAGCCAGACAGTGCTGACATTGAATTTCTGTCCACCGTCCATCGCTATCCGCGACATGAAGAACGGCACCCGCGATTTCGTCATCAAAACTCGCCCAACCACAGCCGGAATGAAATTTGTTCTTGGCGCGAAACAAGGCGGTTCCACAATGGCGGCACAGGTAACTTCCCGCCGCGGCAAAATCATCATAGCGCCCACTAAATGGCGCTTCGGTAGCTTTATTTAGCAGCACATTGCTTTGCTCGGGGGTTAGACTTGCGGTTTTTAACATTTTAAACTCTCGCTTAGCGTTTATTTTTAGCCGGTGAACTGAATAATGCCGCAACCGCTTTGCCCGGCGCTTTATTTGATTGCGGTTGACGATTTCGTACCGGTGCTTTAGTTTTGCCGGTCGTGCCGGAATTATTCGGCACAGTTTTGCTAGCTGTGGCACTGGTGCCAACTTTTGCAGCAGGAACCGTGCGTCCATCAAAATGACGATGTTTTTCAGTTTCGCCGTGTTCTTTTACCCGGGGATTGTGTTTGCGAGCCGCCGGCGCTGGCAACGGCGTTTTGCCGCCACTGGCTGCAGTTGAATTTTTAACTTCCGCCATCGGTTTAGCACTCACCACCTCGCGCGGAACGTTATTCCGGCGCTGACGTTGTTTGGACAGATTTTTCAATGCGGCATTGGCACCACCGGCAGGCTCATAGCCAGCAACAATTTCACTATCCAGTTCTAGTTTTAATAACCGCTCAATCGCCAATTGCAGCTTGACTTCTTCAGGGGCAACTAACGACACCGCATCGCCGCTCTTGCCAGCGCGTCCGGTTCTACCGATACGATGGACATAATCTTCCGGTACATTGGGCAATTCGTAATTAACCACATGCGGCAAATCAATAATATCCAATCCACGGGCAGCAATATCGGTAGCAACCAATACCTGCAGCGAACCATCTTTAAACTGTGCCAATGTCCGTGTCCGATTTGACTGGCTTTTATTACCATGAATTGCCAGCGCCGAAATCCCCTCTTTTTCCAAAAAATCCGCCAGACGATTGGCACCATGTTTGGTGCGGGTAAAAACCAGCACCTGATGCCAGCTATGTTGTTTAATTAAGTGTGCCAATAAATTCCGCTTATTGGCAACATCAACCGGATGAACTTTATGGGTAATTAACGGCACGGTTGAATTCGGGCGACTGGTTTCAATTGACGCCGGATTGACTAAAAACTCCTGTGCCAATTTTTTAATTTCATCGGAAAAAGTTGCCGAAAATAATAAATTTTGTCGTTTAGCCGGTAATACCGCCAGAATCTTTTTAATATCGCGAATGAACCCCATGTCCAGCATCCGATCGGCTTCATCCAACACCAACATTTTAATTTGGTTCAAATCAATGGTTTTTTGCCCAAGATGATCCAGTAACCGTCCCGGGGTTGCCACCAAAATATCAACCCGGCTACGTAAGCGTTTAATCTGCGGATTGATACTAACTCCACCAATCATTACCATTGATTCCAACGTTAAATGTTTGCCAAAATCAATTATACATTCTTCAACCTGCGCGGCTAATTCGCGGGTCGGCACCAAGACCAAGGCGCGAACCGGCGGACGACCACTGGATGGTCCTTTGATGGTTTTATCGCTTAACAAGTGCATTATCGGCAAGATAAACGCCGCCGTTTTGCCGCTGCCGGTTTGTGCTGCCGCCAAAACATCACTGCCGCTTAAAATCGCCGGAATCGCTTGCTGTTGAATCGCGGTTGGTTCGTGGTAGCCCAATTCGGCAACCGCCTGACCTAGCTCTTTAGCCAAGCCTAATTTAGTAAATAACATATTTTTCCTTAAAAGTATAACTAAACCCAGCCATCATTGAGCCAGGTCGTCCAATAGCCGGCACTAATAAAGGCCGCTATCAATAATAATAAAATGCCGACAATATAATTTTTGCGGGCAATCAGCGCAATCGCCAGATAAAATGGGTAAATTCCCAACACATAACGGCTATATGACCATAATGAGCCCGCCGCTAATGGAGCTAATAGGCAAACCGCTGCAAAGGCTGCCTCTTCATAATATTTATCCCAGACTAAAATTAGCAGCCACAGTGGAACCAGCGCTAAAAATAGGCGGTCATGCCCGACTCCGGAATGCCAGGTTGCCAACCATGACTGCAATGGTTGTTTAAACCAACTGGTTCCTAAATGTCCCCACGCACTTTGGATGTGGTAAAACGCCAGTGCATCGCCCATTTTCAGATACAATACCAGCATGAAAACACCCAGACCACAAAGTATCAGAACGCTCTGCAGTAATAACCACCAGATTTTCTTAGCACTAAATAAGTTGCCGTTGCGCCAGTAACTGATTACTAGCGGAGCTATCAATAAAAATCCGGTAAAGCGGGTTAATGCTAATAAAAATCCCCACCACACAAACCACCAGTAACTTTGCCGATGCAGACAATAAAAAGCCAGCAGTGAAAGAAACAGATAACTCATATCTGAATAAGCCGCCATAAACCAGATGTTGCCCGGTGAAACCGCGATTGCCAATGGCAGCACTAGCGCAATCTGGCGCGAAAACAGATTCAAACCAATCCGATACGCAACAATCAATGCCAATAACAAAAATAACTGATTAACAAGGATTGCCGCCAGCTCAGTAGTGAATCCCAAGAGAGTCACGACCTTGGTTAACAGCGGAAATAACGGAAAAAACGCCCAGTTAGCTTGCCCATTGCGCAGCGGATCGCCAGTTACCGTTTCGCGCATATAACCATGCTCAACAATATTTTTGAACCACCAGCTATCGCCACGCATGACACTATCAACAAAACTCAGACCGGTATTGACCATCTGTGACCATTCATAGACCAGCATTAATTTTGCCAAGCAAAAAATCAACAGGCACTCACCAAAAATTCTGCCCCATGAGACTGATGGCTCAATCAAAAGACCATTATGATTAGATGACGTCATAAGCTAGATATCCACAGAATTAATTAGTATCCATGACCCGAATTCCGGTCGAATTATTAAAATTCCCGGTAAAATTCTGACAGCTTTTCAAGCTACCGTCATTGGTATTAATCCCGCAAATCGAAACGCTGTCATCATTACTGATATATGCCAACGTTCCATTATTACCAATGGTGAAATCCGATGGTGCATTAAAACTGTCACCGGTTGCCTGACAATTATTTAGATTGCCATCTGCCGGATTGATTTTACAGACCGTTACATTATTGGCAACTTGATTGGTAATATACGCATAATTTCCATTTACACCCATCGTTATCGACTGTGGCGAAGAGAAATTTGATCCGGTATCATGACAATTATTTAAACTACCACTTTGCGGATCATTAACACAGACGGTTACCGAATCATCGCCACTATTGGTAATATAGACATAGTTGTTGTCCAGGCTAAAATTAATATCCGTCGGCTGTGCCAATTCGCTATAAGCAATAGTACAATTACTCAACGCTCCAGTACTTGCTGAAACCGAACAATAACTAACTGCATCAGCCTTATAGTTTATTATATAAGCACCACTTAAACTGTTATTAATCGCAATTGCAGTAGGATCATCAAAACCACTGCCGGTAGTTTGGCAATTATTCAACGCACCGCTATTATGATCCAACTGGCACATCGAAATAGTATTGGTTCCTTCATTGGTAATATACAGCACGTTTAATTTGCTATTAATTCCCAAACCACTGGGCGCATTAAACCCCGAACCAACCGTATCGCAACTATCAATAATACCGCGGACTTTCATTTTACAGCGCGAAACCGTAGTGGTATTGGAATTGGAAACATAAACGTAACCCCCTCCGGAACTTTTTGCCACGGTTTTAGCGGGTAAAGTTTGGCTGGCGGTTCCGCCGCTATTCGGAATATCGGTTAAATTTGCTACCCGACTGGCTAACATTGGATGGTTATCGGTAAGTGTTAAACGATCATAGGTTACCGTTTTTGGTGCACTCAAGCGCCCCCAGATAAAGCCTCCGCCAATAGCCACCGCCAAAATTAATATTTGATATCTTTTTTTCATATCTATTGCGCACCTTTTTCGTTAAAAACAAGCCAACAGGTCAAAGCAAATAACAAAGCTTTTTCCAAATCATCACCTCACAATTTACTGGCTATCTTATCTGCCCAAGGTTCCAATCGCTGACAATGAGCACTTTGCACACCACCCACCACCGCAAACTGCAAGCGGAAATAGGCTTCACTATTATCAACAACTTGCAAGGTATCAAAATACGGCAATACTTTCAGCAAATTATCTGCCGATTCAAAATAGCGCTTACGGACTAAGTTTTCTGGAATATCATGCCCGCCACGAGCAACCCGCAGAGCAATCCGCTCAAGATTCAGTTCAATACTATTCAAACCAATATAATAAGCAAGCGTATGGTAGCCCCGCTCTTTAGCCGCGATAATCCGCTGCATCGTTCCTCGACCAGCCAAGGTACTTTCCAAACAGATATTCATCCCCGCCGCTAACGCCTCATCGTACATTTTCAACGCTTGTTTGCCGGCCTCAATCTGATAGGTTTTAGGAAATTTGGTTTTATAAATTCGATTTAATACATCGGTATCAATATTAGTCTGAATATCACTTAAATTAAGGTAATTCCGCAATGAACTTTTACCACTGCCATTGGTTCCCAATAAAAAAACTGCCAGCGGAATATTGTCATAATTCAACTGAATTTGGTTAATTATTTCCTGATTAATGACATGATTCATATTTCACTGATTTACAAAAATTTAATTGATTCCGAATCCACTACGGGATGAGCGCTGGGCTATTTACTTAACTAAACCATTAAACACATCAAAATAATTGGCAAAGGTTTTTCCAACACACTCATAATCATTGATAATCACCGGAACACCACCGACTGCGACTAAAGAAAAACACATTGCCATCCGGTGATCGTTATAGGTATCAATTGCCACATTTGACTTAATTACGCTCGGCGGAGTAATGGTTATCGAATCATCGGTATAACTAACCGCCGCGCCCAGTTTGCTTAACTCGGTATAAATCGCCAATAAGCGGTCGGTTTCCTTGACTTTCCAGCTCGAAATTCCGCTGATGGTGGCAGTACCAGACGCAAATAATGCCACCACTGCAATCGTCATTGCCACATCCGGCATATCTTCCATATTAACATTCACCGCATTCAGTTTTCCGCTACTACGACAACGGATATGGTTCGCCGAATATTCGACCGCTGCACCCATTTGTGCCAATACCTGAGCAAAATTTTTATCCCCCTGCAAACTTTTGGCAGAGAGATGATTAATCGTGACATCGCCGTTTAAAGCACCCATTGCCAAAAAATAACTCGCGGAGCTGGCATCCGGTTCAACGGTGTATTCTACCGCTTGCAAGCCATTACCCGGGTAAATCGTAAAGGCATTGGGCGCTAATTCCGCCGAGTCAATCCCGAACATTTTCAATAATGCCAATGTAATATCCACATATGGACGCGAAATCAATTCATCATAAATTTTAACGATAATTTCACGGTTTAATAACGGCATTGCCATCAATAATCCGGTCAGATATTGGCTGGAAATCTTCCCACTCAAAGAAACCTCGGCAGCATCATTATCCACAAAGGTGGAAGTTTGTAATGGTGGGTAGCCCTCATTTTCAACACAACTAATCTGTGCCCCCAACTGGCGCAGCGCCGCTACCAGATCTTTGATCGGACGCTCCTTCATTCTTTGAATACCTGTTAGAACATAGCTTCCCGGTAATACCGCCAGCATGGCAGTTAAAAAGCGAATCGAGGTTCCGGAATTACCTAAGAATAACTCCGCCGTGGCAACCGGAAGTTTTCCGCCACAACCGTGGATTTTATAGCTGGAGCAACCATTGGCCGCCTGAGCAATTTTCTCACAGACAATACCCAATTTGTCTAATGCCGCTAGCATCAACTGAACATCTTCACCAACATCCGGAACATTATGAATAATACTGATACCATTAGCCATTGCCGCCAATGGCAATACCCGATTAGCAATACTTTTTGAACCGGGTAAATCAAGAGTAGCATAAATTGGTTTAGTTGCCGCCGGCAACGCTATATTTGACATAAAAAATAATCCCACTAAATTTAATCACTTATTTCCGGCGCGTAATTCCACTGATATAAAGTACCAAGGAAATCAGAATATAACTCCCCAGAACAATGAAAAACGCCATTCCTTTAAATTTTACCAATAGCGCCACCGATAACGCAATAAATAATATTGCGAGGGTCATTATCAGCGCGCGACTTAGTCCCATCGCTTTAAAACTATAAAATTTGATATTGCTCACCATCAATAAAGCGGTAACTACCATCATTACTGCGGCAAATAAAATTACCGTCGGCGAATACCACTGGTATTGAACACTGCTTAAAATAAACGAAACCACAAAACCACCGGCAATCGTTGAAGACAGGCCCTGAAAATAACGCTTATCAACAACATCTTTGCGAATATTAAACCGTGCCAGCCGCAATCCGGCACAGGCACAGAAAATAAAGCACACCAAGTAACCGGTTTTATCCAACGTATATAAACCCCAGCAATAAAGCATAACTGCCGGCGCGACACCATATGCCATCATATCGGCAAGACTGTCCAATGATGCGCCAAATGGCGTGCAAGCATTAAGTAAGCGTGCACTGCGTCCATCCAGACTATCAAAAATCATCGCGGCAATTACGCCGTAGGAAGCGGCAGTAAACCGCCCACCAAACGCCTGTGTCACAGCATAGAAAGCAAACATCATCGCCATTACGGTAAACAGGCTGGGAAGCGCATATTTTATCTGTTTCAATTTAAACCCCTCCGCCAATGCTTACAATAAAAATTTTTCAATGGCAACCACAACCCCATCTACGGCATTATCTGGTGCAATAAAATCAGCCACGGCTTTAACTTCATCGCGGGCATTACCCATTGCTACCCCAATCGCGGCTACTTGCAACATTGTTTTATCATTGCCGCCATCACCGCAAGCAAAAGTCTGGCTTAATGGATGATGCAACAGTTCACACAATTCACGCAATGCCGATGATTTGTCAATCCCCGGTGGCGTAAATTCAATAAAACACGGTAATGAGCGGGCAATGGTACAATCCTGCTGGAACATTTTCCGTGCCAATGGTTCAATTTTATCCAGCACTTCCGGCTCACTCGCCCAAATTACTTTCGGCGTTAGTGGCGGAAAGGTATCAAAAAGATAAACATGGCTATTATTCAATTTGCCCTCAAACGCTACCGCCTCGTTCATCTTGGTCGTGACAATCTGTTCATTGCTATAGTAAATTGGTGACACTTCCGGAAATTCTTCCAGTGCATCAGCCAAGCGTGCAACCACCGAATTTTGTAAAAAATGTTCTACCAGATATTTCCCGCTCGGAACATGATAAATCGCACAACCATTGTAAGAAATAATATAACCATCAGTTTTATCCAGATTGATGTCTTTGGCCAATTCCAGCATCCCAAATGTTGGACGCCCACTGGCTAAAACCACTTTATTACCAGCCAATGCCGCTTGGTTTAATGCACGCAATACCATAATACTGGTTGTGCCATCTGGACGGGTTAAGGTTCCATCAATATCAAATAATGCAATTTTTTTAGTCATTATCAAACTCCTTTATTTGCGAATACCACACAGGCAAGCCCAGCCATCAAGGATTTCAGCAACTTCCATCGCAAACCACTGGCTATATAACGCCGTCATTTCTTCAATCTGGCTATCCAGAATTCCCGATAAAATAATTTTGCCACCCGGTTTTACATACGAGGCCAGCGCCGCTGCCAGCATCCTTAATGGATTAGAAAGGATATTGGCAACAACAATGTCATATTGTCCACCGTTAAAACCATAGGGTAGCGAAAACTCAACCGCCACCAGATTAATCTCGGCATTGGATAAACTGGCTTCAATCGCCTGCGGGTCAATATCAACTCCGCGCACCAATTTAGCACCAAGCTTCTTGGCGGTTATTGCCAAAATTCCCGAACCGCAGCCATAATCCAATATCTCAAGAGTTGGATTAACTTGTTTATCCAAATAACGCAAACACATGAAAGTGGTTGGATGAGAGCCGGTACCAAAAGCCAAGCCCGGATCAAGAACGATCCCAGTAGCATTCTCATCCGGCAAGTCATGCCACGATGGAACAATATACAATTTGTCGCTGACTTTGATCGGATCAAACTGACTTTGGGTTAAGCGCACCCAATCTTGGTCATCAACAATTTCTTCCTGATAATCAAATTGTTGCCCCAACAACCCTGCCGCGGCGCTGGTCATCTGAATCACGTCAGCATCATCCGCCAGTAACACCACAACCTTACTATTGTCCCACAAACCCTCAACTTCAAAGCCCGGCTCATTGAAAATCGGCTGCTCCAACTCGGTACCCTCGTACTGATCTTCAATCGCGACCGATAACGCGCCTAAATCAAAAAAAATATCACTTAAATTTTCCGCATTGTGCGAATCAATATTTATAACTAACTGTTTAAAACTCATGCCGATTCTTCATCTTTTTAATTAGAATTTTCACATTCCGTGATACATTTATTTAACTGATGCTACGCACGCGTCTATATTTATTGAGTTTGACGATTTTGCGCTCTGGTTGCTCGTGTAAAACCAGCGTGCCATGAAGAAAAATCAATAACTTAGCGCTAAATTCCTTATCATGCGTAACATCACTTATTTCAGAGAAAAAAGCACGGTAGCTACCGTGCTTTAATCTGTTTAACTCGCTTACTTATTTCGTTCTTTAAGATAGGTTTCCAGATAATGGATCGACTGCCCACCTTCAACAAAACCGCGTTCACGCAACATTTCCTGATGCAATGGAATATTAGTTTTGATACCAATGAACGATGATTCCTGCAATGCACCCAACATTTTCTGAATTGCTTCATGGCGATTTTCACCATGGGCAATCAATTTGGCAATCATTGAGTCATAATACGGCGGAACACTATAGCCGCTATAAACATGTGAGTCCACACGAATACCATTACCACCGGCAAAATGACAAGTTTCAATTTTACCTGGTGATGGAACGAAGGTAAATGGATCTTCAGCATTAATCCGACACTGAATCGCATGCCCTTTCAAATGAATATCCGATTGTTTGTAGCGCAATTTCTCACCGCTGGCAACATATAATTGTTCTTTAACAATATCTACGCCGGTAATCATTTCGGTAATGGTGTGTTCAACCTGAACCCGGGTATTCATTTCAATGAAGAAAAATTCGCCGTTTTCATAGAGAAATTCAAAAGTCCCCGCCCCACGATAACGGATTAATTTACACGCGGCAACACAGGCTTCACCAATTTTCTTACGCGCAGCTTCGGTGATCCCCGGCGCTGGTGCTTCCTCAATAACTTTCTGATGCCGGCGTTGCATAGAACAATCACGCTCACCCAGATAAATTACATCACCATATTCATCTGCCAATACCTGAATTTCAATATGCCGCGGTTTGGTTAAATAACGTTCCATATACACTGCAGGATTACCAAACCCGGCTTGCGCTTCGCTACGGGTAATTTCCAGCGCATTAATCAGTTCACTTTCCTGATGAACCACGCGCATCCCACGACCGCCACCACCGGCAACCGCTTTAATAATCACTGGATAGCCGACCTTTTTGGCAATCTTGATGACTTCTTTATCGTCATACGGCAATTCACCATCCGAACCGGGAACCACCGGCACGCCGGCCTTAATCATCGCTTCTTTGGCTTTAACCTTATCACCCATGGTTGCAATCGCATCTGGACGCGGACCGATAAAAACAAAACCGCTTTCTTCCACCCGGCGGGCAAATTCGGCATTTTCCGAGAGAAAACCAAATCCCGGATGCACTGCCTGTGCATTAGTAATTTCGCAAGCGGCAATGATAGCCGGAATATTCAAATAGCTTTGTGCTGAACGTGCTGGACCGATACAAACGGCCTCGTCGGCCAATTTTACATATTTGGCATCACGATCCGCCTCGGAGTAAATAACCACCGATTTTATGCCCAATTCACGACAAGCACGCTGTACCCTCAGCGCGATTTCGCCACGATTGGCAATCAGAACTTTTTCAAACATAGAAACTCCTTCTGAGCTTAATTAGGCAATAACAAACAATGGTTGACCGTATTCAACCGGGCTGCCGTCTTTAACCAAAATTTCTTTAATCACGCCAGCTTTATCAGCTTCAATCTGATTCATTAATTTCATGGCTTCAATGATACATAAAACTTGACCAACTTTAACTTCTTGGCCAATTTCAGAGAACGGCGCCGAAGTCGGAGATGATGCGCGATAGAAAGTTCCAACCATTGGTGAATCAATAGTAACACCAGCAGGTGCAGCCTCAACTACGGAAACCGCGGCAGAAGGTGCTTCAATTTGAGTTGTAACGCTATGAACAACCGGTTGTGCAACCGTAGCAGGGGTGGATACTACCACAGGTGCTGGTACCGCACTGCTATAGCAGGAAACCCGTAATTTATCTTCACCTTCGGTAATTTCAAGTTCAGCAATTCCTGATTCTCTGATCATATCGACAATTGCTTTGATTTTTTTGATATCCATTAGTTTTTTCCTTCTTGATTAATGTACCGCTACCGCGGTTAAAAAATTACAGTTTAGCGTTGTTGAATATAATTTATTGCATAATCCAATGCGGCCTGATAACCATACGCCCCCAAGCCACAGATAACCCCTATGGCAACATCCGATAAATACGAATGGTGGCGGAAATGCTCACGTGCATGGACATTGGAAAGATGTACTTCGATAAAGGGCAGTTTTACTGCCAATAATGCATCGCGCATCGCGACACTAGTATGAGTATAGGCCGCCGGATTTATGATAATGAAATCAACTGGGTTAAATAAACATTCCTGAATGCGTTCAACCAACACGCCTTCATGATTACTTTGCATAAAATCCAGCGTACAATTTCTAGCCGCCGCAATCCGCTGCAAATTGCTTTCTATATCAGTCAGTGTCAAAGCACCGTAAATCTCCGGTTCTCGCTTACCCAACAGATTAAGATTTGGACCATTAAGTATTAGTATTTTCATAGTGTGAAATATCGATTTAAAATTCGCCAACCGGCAAAATTAAGAGTATATTTTACATGATAAGACCACTTAAAGTGATTAATTTTGTCATTCACCAAACCGATGTTCAATAAAAAAACTAAATTTTAGTTGACGGCGCAGGCAAATTTCTATTATTATATTGACTTATTAAAACAGATTTTTTAGGGCTTATACCCCAGGCAAGTTAATCTGGAGTAAAGCAAAGTTACCATTTTTTGAAAGGTTATCAAATGGAAAATATTGAAGCTAAAGTTAAGAAAGTTGTTGCTGATAAATTAGGTATTGATGAAGCAACAATTAAAGATGACGCTTCTTTTATTGAAGATTTAGGTGCAGATTCTCTGGATACAGTAGAATTAGTGATGGCTCTTGAAGAAGAATTCGGTTGCGAAATTCCTGATGAAGATGCTGAAAAAATCACTACAGTACAAAAAGCTATTGACTACGTTAAAGCTCACGTATAAATCAGTTTGATTTTAAGAGACATACGGTTTTTACCGTATGTTTTTTTATATCCAATGAATCAAGACAGACTATTGGTGGTAAATATTTCCCCGCACTAAAACTATTCCGGTAAAATTACCGTTGCATCTGCTAAACCTATTGAAAAACATTCCAATTATGATAAAAACCGACAATATCACAACCAGTGAGCCACGACTGGCAACGCCAAAAATAGCTAACACCAATGAAGAAATTCTGGAACGTGCGTTACGTCCCAAAGAGTTAGCCGATTATATTGGTCAGGATAAAATTAAACAACAACTGGAAATATTTATTCACGCCAGTAGAAATCGCAATGAGGCGCTTGATCACGTCCTATTGTTTGGTCCACCGGGATTGGGTAAAACCACCCTCGCTCACATCATCGCTCGTGAGATGGGCGTTAATCTTAAACAAACCTCCGGTCCAGTGTTGGAAAAAGCTGGTGATTTGGCGGCACTATTGACAAATCTGGAAGCCAACGACGTATTATTCATTGATGAAATCCATCGGATGTCACCGTTGATTGAAGAGGTTCTTTATCCGGCACTGGAAGATTTTCAACTCGACATCATGATTGGTGAAGGACCATCGGCACGCTCAATTAAAATCGATCTGCCGCCATTTACCCTGATCGGCGCAACTACCCGTGCCGGAATGTTGACTAATCCACTCCGTGACCGCTTTGGAATTATCTCGCGGCTGGAGTTTTACACACCCGCAGAATTGTGCGTAGTGGTAAAGCGTTCGGCGCGCTTATTGAATATGAATATCAGTGAAGATGGCGCACTGGAAATTGCCAGTCGCTCACGGGGAACACCACGAATTGCCAATCGCCTGCTGCGGCGGGTACGTGATTATGCAGAAGTCAAACACAACGGAATTGTGAGCCTTGAGGTAGCCAATTCTGCGTTAAATATGCTTGATGTAGATGAATTGGGACTTGATTTAATGGATCGCAAACTCTTAACTGCAATTATTGAGAAATTTGATTGTGGACCTGTGGGATTGGATAACCTGGCAGCAACCATTGGTGAATCTGGTGACACCATTGAAGATGTTATTGAACCGTATTTAATGCAAAATGGTTTACTTCAACGCACTCCTCGTGGTAGAATTGTGACCAATCATACTTTACGGCACTTTGGCTTTAGCTACAAAGATTGATTTTATTTAATATTTTGAGAGACTTATACAATTATATGAAAAAATTTTCAACTAAATTAGGTGTTATTTTAATTTCTGCCAGTCTGATTTTCGCTGAAAACGCTTTTGCTGCCCGAATGGGTAAATCCCGCTCAACCGGAATGCAGCGCTCGGTTAGTACCCAGCAAACCACCACCAGCAGAACCCAACCACAAGGCGGTTATGCCCAACAAGCGCCAGTTCAACAGCCTCGCAGCGGCATGTCATCATTGCTGACCGGTTTAGGCTTGGGCGCATTAGGTGGCTATCTGATGGGCAAATCAATGAACTCACACAATGAATCAGCTACACAGCAATCAGTTGCAAGTAATGAAAGCGGCATTCCGTGGGGAATTATTGGTATTTTAGGTTTATTATTGGTTATTGGTTTAATGATCTTCCGTCGTAAAGCGGCAGCGCAAAGTGCAAATAACAGTGGTTTTGGCGGATTACAACCACCGGTAAACAATAATTTTGAAATTCCTAATATCCGTCGAGACAATAGCAATCCGGTACAAACTACCACAACGGCTGCCGGTAGTGGCGCTAGCCCGCAAATTAATCCATTACAAGAAAAAATGGTCGATGGGATTGAAGTTCAATACTTCTTGCGGCAGGTAAAAGGGATGTTCTTACATATTCAAAGTATGAACACTCCGGAAAATGTTTCGGAAGTTGCCAAGTACATGACACCTGAATTATATACCGAATTACAGCAGTCAATCAGTGCCAATGATTTTGTCGCCGATTTCCCGCAATTGGATTGTCTATTATTGGAATCGATTGCTGAAAATGGAAATTTTATTGCTTCGGTTAAGTTCTTTGGCAAGGTTAGCGATTCACCAAATACACCGGTAACCGATTTTGCTGAAATCTGGAATTTTATCAAACCGGCTAGCGTTCCAAATGCCCGCTGGATTGTTGCCGGAATCCAGCAAATAAATTCGGTAAATTAAAATTTACAAAACATAAAAAAAGCCATGATTTTTCATGGCTTTTTTCAATACTCTTTGTTAAATAAAAAACTGCCACGATTTGTGCGGCAGTTTTTTATTTAACTATTTCAGATTAGTTAGCACTATTTGAAGTAGTATTTACTGTAACATTTTTTACAGTTTCAATTGTCGCATTAGCAGCGCTAGTAATATTTTTAGCGGCAACTTCAGCAACCTGAGTTGAAACTTTAGCAGCTGAATCAGCAGCTTGGTTTGAAGTACTGATCCAAGTTTGCAAAGATTCGCTAGCCACTTTAGAAATTGTTGGATTTACTGCTGAGAATTTGTCAACTGATTTAATTAAAGTCTCTTGCGCGCCTTTAACGGCAGTAGAAAACATTTCAGAAATCGGAGCATTGGCAGCACTGATTACTGAAGCAATTTCCTGAGTTTTAGCAACACAAGTTTTCCAGCTATCGCTGATGTAATTTTGCATAACTGAAGCACATTCAGCAATGTTATTAATCGTGCATAAGTTTTTAGCAGTTGCCGCGCTTTCTTGAACCAAAATAGTAACCGCTTCAGCTTGAATTGCTGAAACTTTTTTGAAAGTGTTGATTGAAGAATTAGCCAACGTCAAATTTTTTTCAATAATTGATTGGCATTGAGCGTTAATGTTTGATAATTGTTTTTGAAACATTCTAGGTCTCCTGATAAGATTTATTTGCCTTGCTAAATGCAAGTTATTTGTTCACAGGCGCTATTATGCTGCACTGCAGCATAAGTTGTCAAGGTGTTTTCGCACAATTTTATAAAAAACTTTTACCTCTATAAAACCCGCATAACTCTGTAGCTTATTTTAACCTGCAGCACCTTAGCTTACAGTGTATTCACGAACCAAGTTCCTTGAATACGCTTGTATTTGCAGATTTACACCGCCTAGATGAGCGCCATGTATGGCTCACGAAACTAAAAAAACGACCCTTTTAAAGGTCGATTTTTTTAACTAATCTGCAAAAGCCTCATTAGGCAATCAATTGATAAAATAACACCAGAATATTTATCCCAACCACGACCATAAAAAACGGTCGAACTAATTTAGAGCCACGCAAAATCACCATTTTGGCACCGCAATAACCGCCAAAAAACTGTCCGCAAGCCATCGCAATTCCTAATGAAAAATAAACCTTGCCATAATATAAAAAAATCACCAGCGAAAATAAATTACTTTTCAGGTTCAAGACTTTGGCATAGCCAGAAGCATTTAAGAAGGTGTAACCAAGAAAAAAAACAATCGCAATGATCCAAAAATTACCGGTACCGGGACCAAAAAAAGCATCATAAAAGCCCAAGATAAAACCAAAGATAGAAAAAAACAGCAATTCTGACATCCGTTTTTTACCTTCTTTGACACCCAGTGATTTATTGAATAAATTGAATAAAAACACTCCCAGCATCAGAATTGGCACCAAGTAGCGCATAAAATCATTGGACACATAGTTAGCCGTAACCGCACCAATACAAGCGCCAAGCAACCCCATTAATAAACCGCGATAAACAGTTTTGAAATTAATCAAACCATCCCGATAGTATTTATAGACCGCCATCCCGGTACCGATCGAACTTTGCAGTTTATTAGTTCCCAGCACCATTGAAATCGGCATCCCGGTAAAGGTTAGTGCCGGTACGCTGATTAAGCCACCACCACCGGCAATCGCATCGACAAATCCGGCCAGAAAGCCCATTGCTACCAAAAAAGTATAGAGGATTAATTGATGGTGTTCAAAAAATACATGCATAATAACTTCTCCAGATTATTGCTGTAAATCATAATAAATAATTGAATGCAAGTTATTGTGGGTACCGCTATCAACCGGCCACCATGCGCGCCCATCAATTGAATACGCCAGAAGTCCGTTATTCCCCACCAGCCAGAATTTATCACCGACAAAAATAATCCGGTGAATGCTGTCTTTAGGTAAGCCGGTTTCAACCGCTTGCCATTTAAGCCCATCGACAGAAGTCAACAAAATTCCATCTTCACCGCCAGCCAGATAACCATTATTACCATAAGCAACAGTATATAGCCATTTGCGATTAATTGGCGGCAATAATTCCCAATGATGGCTATCTGCTGAAATCATAATCAAGCCCTGTGAGCCGACCGCAACATAACGCCCATTTAAAAAAGCAATTTGGCTAATCCAGTTAGTCGTTGGTGAACTTTCTTGTTGCCACTTATGACCATCAACCGAGGTCATAATTACGCCATCGGCACCAGCGGTAATAAACTGGTCATTACCATAACTAACTGTAGATAACCACGAATGAACAGGTACTACTTGCCACTGCCATTCCATTAAATTTTTGGAAAATAGAATCGTACCGCCCATCCCGACCACAACATATTTTTTATCAGTATAAGCCAAATCATATAACCATACATGATGGCTGTGGTCATTGGCGCGCAACCATTCGCTGGCATTGGTCGAATAAGCAATTACGCCATTTAACCCAACCGCCACCAAGCGTTCATCAGCTTGCACCACCTGATTAAAGACCGCACTTTCAGCCGGGGATACTACCGATTCCCAACTTTCGCCGCGGGATGAAGCCGAAACCCAGCCTTTATCACCGATAACTACGTATTTATCGCCGCTAATGCTCATTTTCTCGGGTTTAACTGAAAACCAGGCGCACGAAGACAATAAAAGTGCGAGTAAACCCGCACTTATTAATGAAATTGTTTTTTGCAATTGAGTGACTCTTATGCATGATCCAAATAACGTTCAACATCTAATGCTGCCATACAGCCAGATGCCGCCGAAGTAATGGCTTGTTTATAGATCATATCCTGAACATCACCAGCAGCAAACACGCCTTCTACCGAAGTTGCGGTTGCCATGCCATTCCGCCCGGAGCGAGTCACGATATAACCATGATCCATTTCCAGCTTACCTGCAAATATATCGGTATTTGGTTTATGGCCAATGGCGATGAACACTCCGCGTAGAGTAATTTCTTTGGTTGACCCATCATTCAATTTTACCCGAATCCCAGTCACGCCTTTTGCATCACCTAAAATTTCATCAACTTGTGAATTTAATTGCAATTCAATCTTGCCGCTGGCAACTTTTTCCATCAGGCGATCAATCATAATTTTTTCCGAGCGGAAAGTTTCGCGGCGATGAACCAAGGTTACTTTACTGCAAATATTGGCTAAATACAGAGCTTCTTCAACTGCCGTATTGCCACCGCCAACTACCGCTACTTCCTGATTTTTATAGAAAAAACCATCACAGGTTGCACAGCCGGAAACACCTTTACCCATAAATTTCTGCTCTGATTCCAAACCCAGATACTTTGCCGAAGCACCGGTGGCAATAATCAGCGCATCGCAGGTATATTCACCCATATCGCCGATTAATTTATACGGTTTAGTTGCCAATTCGGCAGTATGAATTTGATCAAAAATAATTTCGGTGCCAAATTTGGTTGCATGATCCAAAAACCGCTGCATTAATTCCGGTCCTTGAACCTCGCCACCAACTTCTGCTGGCCAGTTTTCAACTTCGGTAGTAGTCATTAACTGTCCACCTTGCTGCATGCCGGTAATAATCACTGGTTTTAAATTTGCCCGTGCCGCATAAATTGCCGCCGTATAACCGGCAGGTCCGGAACCAAGAATAATTAATTGATGATGTTGAGCCGTCATTGATTTTCCTTTTCTGGTAATGTTACATTAATTTCCAATAATTCAAGATTATCGCGTTTTTCTAGATTAACTTTTAGCGCATCCGGATCGACTTTAATATATTTGGCAATCACGTCCATCAGCTCCTGCTGTAATTTTGGCAGCCATTCCGGAGTTTCGGACTCATCGCCGTTTTCCAAAGTTGCCCGTTCATGAGCTAAAATAATCTGCAAGCGTTCTTTGGCAACTGAGGCAGTAGATTTTTTCTTGCCAAATAAAATATCAAGCAAAGACATCTTAATTACCTCCAAAGATGCGTTTTAAAAACCCCTTTTTCTCGGCGGCAATGAAGCGCATTTCTTTATCTTCACCTAAAAAGCGCGCCACTACATCGGCATAAGCTTCCGAAACACTGGTACCTTTGAGATTAATTGCCGGAGTACCGGTATTGGAGGCCTGCAACACATCTTTTGATTCCGGAATTACGCCCAACACCGGAATCCGCAGAATGTCTTCAATATCCTGAATCGAGAGCATATCGCCGCTTTCTACCCGTTCCGGATTATAGCGGGTGATAATCAAATGTTCCTTGATTTTTTCTTTACCCTCAACCGCCCGCTTGGATTTTGATGACAATATTCCCAAAATCCGGTCAGAATCCCGCACCGACGACACTTCCGGATTAGTCACTACCAACGCCTCATCGGCAAAATAAAGCGCCATAAACGCCCCCTTTTCAATCCCTGCCGGAGAATCACAAATAATGAAATCAAAATCCTTCTTGAGCTCATCCAAAACTTTGGCAACCCCTTCTTCGGCTAAAGCATCTTTATCCTTGGTTTGCGATGCTGCCAGAATAAACAGATTATCGCAGTTTTTATCTTTGATTAATGCTTGATGGAGAGTTGCTTCACCATTAATTACATTAACGAAATCATAAACTACCCGCCGCTCGCAGCCCATAATCAGATCCAGATTACGCAGCCCAATATCAAAGTCAATTACTACCGTTTTGTGTCCGCGTAGGGCTAATCCAGTGGCAAAACTAGCAGAAGTAGTAGTTTTACCTACCCCGCCCTTACCGGAAGTTACGACGACAATTTTTGCTGATTTAGACATAGTTGCTCCTGTTGTTTGAGTTTTTGTCGGATTAATTTTTTGTGGCAGCGCCGCTGCAGTTTTCTTTTTCATGTTGTTTAGTTATCACTCACCTAATGGTATAATATTCAAGCGTTCTTTTTCATCTAAAAATATCTCGACGGATTTATTGAATAAATTTGCCGGTAATTTATCTTCAATCACCCGAAAAATTCCACCAATTGAAATCATTTCTGCATTAAAGCGGGTCACAAAAATGCGTGCCGACTTATCACCTACAGCACCAGCAATCACCCGGCCACGACAATCACCATAAATGTGTATATGTCCAGTAGCAATTATTTCGGCATTATGTGAAACCAATGCTTTGACGATGATATCGCCATCATTTTCAACTTTAATCCCACTGCGCACCGGCTGCGACACCACTAGCGTTTTATTCATCAGCGGTTCGTCATTGCGGATGGTTTGCGGTAGATCAACTACCGGAAGAGCACCGTAATTGCCCGCCGGAGCGTAATCGTTATGCTGAATGAACTTAATCTCTAACTGATTAGTAGCGGCAATAGCAACAATTTCATCCAATTTTTTGGAAAATTTTTTGGCATCGGTGATAGGAGAGTTTAATTCCAGAATCAGGTATTTTGCACTTGTGTCAAAATCATGCAAAGTAGCTAATTTACTTGCAACTTTCGCGGTTTCAATATCCGGATTTATTCGCAACAGATAGTAATCAAAACTAGCTGAGTTAAGTTTAATTGGTGCTGTAGCCATCGTAATTAGTGGTAGGTTCCGTCGATTTAAGATATAATAATCGCGATTTTAACATACAACCACTTTATAACAGAAATTATTGTGTCACAAAACCACTACGACGTTATCATAATCGGTGCCGGTGCGGCCGGACTAATGTGTGCGCAGCTATCCGGCGCTAAAACGCTAAAAACTTTATTGATCGACCATAGCTCGCGACTTGGCGAAAAAATCCGCATTTCCGGCGGCGGGCGCTGTAATTTTACCAATTTGAATGCCCATCCGGATAAATATCTGTCGCAAAATCCAAACTTTACCCGTTCGGCGCTGGCTCGTTTCCAACCGGCGGATTTCTGCCAATTACTTGACGAACATGGTATCAGCTACCATGAAAAAACCCTCGGGCAGTTATTTTGCGATAATTCTGCCGAAGACATTATCAACTTACTGGATAAATTATGCCGCCAGCATAAAGTTAAACGGCTGATGGAAACAACTATCCTTCAGGTGACACGACAGGCTAATGGCTATGTGTTAACAACCTCGCGGGGTAATTTTTCGGCGGACAAACTGGTAATCGCGACTGGCGGATTATCAATTCCACAAATCGGCGCCAGCGCCTTTGGTTATGAAATTGCCAAACAGTTTGCGATAAACATCATTCCGCCGACTCCGGCGCTGGTTCCGCTAACATTACAGCCCGAAGATCTTCAGCATTTTAGTCCACTGGCAGGAATTTCATTTGATGGCGAAGTAAGCGTCAATAAAGTCTCATTTCGCGAAAATTGTCTTTTTACCCACCGCGGTTTGAGCGGTCCGGCAATTTTGCAGATTTCTTCATACTGGCATCCCGGCGAATCAATACGCTTAAATTTATTACCGGAGGTGGCGATTGATGACGAACTCGCCGGCATGCGGAGCAGCAATAAACAACTCTCCAACTTTCTGCGCGGCTATTTTTCCGGGCGACTTGCCGATAGCTTATGCCGGATTTTGGGACATGATAAAAACCTTAGCCAGTTAAGCAAAGTCGATATCCGCAATTTAACCGAACTGGTTCATAATTTTCGGGTAATTCCATCCGGAACCACCGGCTATAAAAAAGCCGAAGTCACCCGCGGCGGAGTTGATACCCGGGAATTGGATTCAAAAACCATGATGGCAAAAAACGTGGACAACCTCTATTTTATTGGTGAAGTTGTCGATGTTACCGGACAATTGGGCGGTTATAATTTTCACTGGGCGTGGGCATCGGCGCACGCGGCTGCCGAAAGTTTTTGATTGTCCCGAGAGAAGAATACTACTTGCACCAGCAATCAATCAGATGATCGTTTACCACCCCAATCGCCTGCAAATGCGCGTAAATTGTAGTAGAACCGACAAATTTAAAACCACGCTTTTTCATATCTTTAGAGACCTTATCGGATAGCGCTGTAGTTGCCGGAACCTGCGCCAATTCCGTCCACTGGTTATTGACAACCAGATGTCCGCTAAAACCCCAGATGTAATTGTCAAAAGAGCCAAATTCCTGCTGAAGCTGCAAGAATAATTTGGCATTATGCACTGCCGCCTCGATTTTAAGCCGGTTGCGAATAATCGCCGGATTTTGCATTAACTCCTCTATTTTAGCCGCGTCATAAATTGCTACTATCTGTGGGTCAAAATTAGCAAACGCTTCCCGATAACCTTCGCGCCGTTGCAAGATAGTGTACCAGCTTAACCCGGCCTGCATGGTTTCCAGCAACAAAAACTCAAAATGCTTGCCTTCATCATGCAGTGGTTTACCCCATTCCTCATCGTGATAACGTTGGT
This sequence comes from uncultured Neisseria sp., assembly GCA_964488065.1. GTDB lineage: Bacteria > Pseudomonadota > Gammaproteobacteria > Burkholderiales > UBA11063 > Aquella. The sequence goes on along the minus strand of CAZATM010000139.1, from coordinate 19,534 downwards.
ATAACTCGCTATTGTTGCACCAACCACAGCGGTTTTTGCCATCATTCAGTAATGCGGGAGTTTTCTTATTACTCATGCTTTTATCTTTTAAAAAATTATTTACTTTTGCCTTCCAGTTCTTCCCAGCGCGCCAGTTTCTCGAGCAATAAATCATCTATTTCGGCAATCCGCGCATGATATTGGGTGGCTAATTCCGGATGGTCTTTGTAGAGTTGTGGGTCTTGTAACTGCTGATTTAATTCAACTTGCTCCGCTTCCAAACTCGCTAATAAATCCGGCAACTGTTCCAGCTCGAATTTTTCCTTATAGGAGAGTTTATTACGGGTATTATTCGCGCGTTCTGAACTAGTTGTTGCCGCCGCGGTTTTAGCTACGCCAGCATCATTACTCGCTACGGCTGGTTTATTGCTATAAAATTCGGCAAAATATTTATCGCGATAATTAAACCAATCGCCATAACCGCCGCTATATTCGAGAATATCACCATCGCCAAGAAACACCCATGACTGGGTAACCACATTATCCAAAAATTCCCGGTCATGGCTAACTAAAAATACTGTCCCGGGGAAATTTGCCAATAATTCTTCGAGTAATTCCAGCGTATCCATATCCAAATCATTGGTCGGTTCATCCAGCACCAGAACATTCGCCGGCTGCGAGAACATCCGCGCCAACAACAAGCGATTACGCTCACCGCCGGAAAGCGATGCTACCGGTGAACGGAAGCGCGCCGGATCAAATAAAAACTCTTCCAGATAGGTGGCAATGTGTTTACGCACGCCATTAATGAAGATATAGTCCTGACCCTGTCCGATTACTTCCTGAATCGTCTGATTGTCATTAAGCTGGGCGCGTAATTGATCAAAATACGCCACCTCCAATTTGGTACCTAATTTAACTTTCCCACCAGTTGGTTTAATTTCGCCTAAAATGGTTTTTAACAGTGTAGTTTTACCTATCCCGTTACTGCCAATCAAACCGATTTTATCGCCACGCAGGATTTTAGTTGAAAAATCTTTAATTACTACTTTATCGGCAAAAGCCACCTTAACATGTTCAATTTCCGCAACAATTTTACCGGATAATTGACTGCTATCAACTTGTAGCCGCACTCGTCCCTGCTGATCACGGCGGGAAGCACGAATATCGCGCAGTTCTTTCAAACGCTTGACCCGCCCCTCATTCCGCGTCCGCCGCGCTTCAATCCCTTTGCGAATCCACACTTCTTCCTGCGCCAAAAATTTATCAAATTCAGCATTGGTTTTGGCCTCATCCGCCAGTTGCCGGGCTTTTAGTTCCAGATAGCGGGCATAATTACCGATATAACTGCGTAACGTGCCGCGGTCGAGTTCAAGGATTTTATTGACGGTATTATCCAAAAAGCGCCGATCATGCGTAATCAAAATTATGGCACCGGCAAAATTATTGATAACCGACTCCAGCCACTCAATTGCAAATACATCCAAATGATTGGTCGGTTCATCCAGTAACATCACATCCGGATTGGCTACCAACGCCTTGGCTAACGCAACTTTCTTGCGCACCCCACCGGATAAATCACTAATGATTTGGTGTCCATTCAAACCCAGCTCGGATAGCGTTTTATCAATTAAATTTTTAATTACCCAGCCGTTATGCAGTTCCAGCTCATGTTGCAAGGCGGTGATTTTTTCCAGCACTTCTTCACTATAATTTAACGCCATCTCATCCAAGGTCGCATAATAATCCGCTAACGTTTGGGTGAGATTACCTAAGCCGCTCATAACTTCCTGAAAAATATTATTATCAGGATTTAATTCCGGTTCCTGTGCCACATATACGACTTTCAATCCTTCCTGATAGTGGATTTTACCGTCATCCGGCTGTAGAACTTTTGCCAACAGCTTCAAAAATGAGGATTTGCCGGCACCATTGCGCCCAATTAATCCATATTTGTCATTTTTTTCCAGCCCCAGACTGACTTTATCCAATAACTGGTGATGCCCAAAGGCCAAACTTAATTTATCTAAGGTTATTATTGCCATTATTGTTCCTAATTTTATTATCTAACTGACATTACGCACATGCTTACATTTTAACACTAAATTATTGAATTTGACGATTTTACACACTACAAATCCAGTTTAAAATCAGCAACCTATGCGGATAAATTAATAAATTATCGCTAAAGTTTTTACCATGCCTAACATCACATCTAATATTATACACATATCAGTATTACTTTAATCTGGTCACATCAACATAATCCATGCCAGCTTTTTGTGCCGCTAAAAACCCAGCATGATGATCTTCAAATACCAAACACTTTTCCGGTGAAACTTGTTGACTTGCGGCAGCCATTAAAAATATTTCCGGACTCGGTTTTCCAAGCTTGACATCTTCAATTGCAATCACTTGTTCAAAATACGTCAGCAAATTATTCAGTTTCAGCATTTCTATAACCGCTTGCTTTGCACCGCCGGACGCTACTACCATTTTTAACCGTCCACAATATTTTTCTACTATCTTCAAAGTGTTTACCATTGGCTTAACCTGTTTGATATACTTATCCATGAATAAACTCTTCTTTTTGGCAAGTATATCCGAAGGTTTGATGCCATAATTGAGTTTTTTTATTACCGCTGCAACCATCTCACCACCGCTGACACCGGCATAATGAGAAATAAACTCATCCTCGGAGATAAAACCATAACCCAATTCGGTAAATGACTCATTCCATGCCTGATAGTGCAATCTTAACGTATCCATTAACGTTCCATCGCAATCAAAAACTAGTAATTGAATGTTCTTTTTTACTATCCATTCATCAATCTGGTCAATCACCTGCATTTTATATCCTTGGGTTTATACATTTTTATTGTAATACCGCGCGACATTTGCCACAACTGATAACTAAGTACAGCACAAAACATTCCCAAACCCAAACCAGCCAAGCAATCGCCCAAGAAGTGATAATCCAATGCAATCAGACATACCGGCATGATAATCATCAAACTAAGCCATAGATAGCGAAAACGCGGAAATAAATACCACAACCAGACGCAGCAAAATGCGGTAAAGGTCGAATGCCCGGAGGGAAAGCATCCCTGATTACCGTGACCATGCCACCAATTAAAACCAAAGACATTATCATGAATCAATGACAGATTATTATTAATCCAGGTTTTGGTCCAATAACGCCCAAAAATTATTTTTAAGCCGGTCTTGACCTCCATGGTAACTTTTAGCATTACATAAAGATATCCACTATAAACAATCGCCAACCACCACCGCAATTGCCAGCCGCGGTACAATGCCGCAATAACCAGCAGCCACATCATCAATGGCGGCAAGCCTTCGGTAACATAACGCAATAACAGATAATTATCAATTCCAGCATGATGGATTGCCAACGCCAGCGGTCGGTCTATCCACAACACAGCGGGTAATGCCAATAGCCATAAAACCACGACAATGATTAACTGGGATTTAATTTTCATGACCATCACTGCCGTTTTAACAAAGTATAACAATCCAAATGTCGTGCTAATTCCACTTTATTGGCATAAAATGGAATAATCTTATCAATGGTATTACCGCAGAAATGATAAACCGTAGTTAGTTGCAATTGCACTAGAGCGCTTTGATTAGGGGCTAGATTATCATCTTTAATTGCCACATAATAACTGCCGCTTTCCGGCAACTGCTGGATATTCTCTAGCTGAGTATATGGAATTTGACTATGAAATTCCAGCGGTGTCCAGCCGATTCCCAAATCATAGACCGTGGTTAATGGCTCATGATTAATAAACTGCGCCAAACGATAACCGACATCATAGGGACGATAAATGACCTGATTAACCAATAGAGCGATTGCCAATGTTGAAGTAATCGCCAACGCCGGAAAAATCATAGTCTGTGCCAAATAGGTACATTTTGGATAATAACGCCAGATACTCCACAGCACCGCTAATGGCAAGGCTATGATCAGGCTAGCAACCGTCATTTTAAATAAATATAAGGTTAGACCAATCGATAATAACGCCAATAATCCGCTTAATCCGACCTGTACCGCCGCCAGCCGTGGATGATTGATTTTGCTGCTTAAATAAGCGGCACATAGAATTGCCGCAAAAGGCATCAGGATATTGGTATAATGATCGAGCTGGAATTTGGTTGCACTAAAAATAATAAATGTTACCCAAAAACTCGCCCACAAATAAACCAGTTTAGCTTTAGCTACTGCCGGAGTCTGTTTGAAATTGCGAATTGACTGGTACATTGCGACAATAAACACCACACACCACGGCAGGAATGCCCATAAGAAAGTATGCAGATAAAAAAACGGGTTACCGTCTTTATGCACAATCGGACCACTATTAAAAAACCGTCCGAATTGGCTGCCCCAGAAATACCAGGCAATTCCTGAGACATGAGTTTGTCCAAAAATCAATTTTTCCGGATGCGAATCAAATTGCAGATACAGGCTGATTAGTTCCGGCAAAATTCCGACCAAACACAAACCATACGCAATTAGCCACTTGCGGCTAATTATTCGTGCAGCTTGCTTGGTATAAATCCAACTAAACACCAAGCCGCTAAATATCGTAATTACCACAAATAAACCTTTGGTCATCATTGCCAGCGCAGTAAACACCGCCGCCCATAACAATGCCCGCGGCGAGGAATTACGGTCATAAATCAACCAATAATAACACGCCGGAACTATCTCACCGAGTAAATAGGCTTCGGCACGCACATCAACCGCCGAGAGCATCAGATGTAGGCTGGTCGCATAAATAAGTGCTGCAATCAAACCGGTTTCTTGATTATACAGATATTTGCCAAGTTTATAGGTATAGATTAACCCGAGAATATGAAAAATAAATCCCGGTAACATATAAGCGAAAGAATTAATCCCCAGCAATTTAAAGGATACGGCGGTAACCCAAAATGGAAAATGCGGCTTATCCAACCAATCCCGTCCCCCAGAAATTAAATCAATCCAGTTACCGGATTCCAGCATATGTTTAACAATATTGGCGTATAATACCGGATCATCATTTCTTAGTAATGGCTCGAATAAGCCCAGTGAGTTAATCGCCAAGGCAAAAATAATTAGTTTTATGATCGTACTGCGGGATGGCATCCACGACTCCCAAAGAGATTTAGTTAAAATAGTATGGTATTATATACTGAAAACAGCCATTTGTGAGCTTTTGTGTATATACTCTAAGCGATCGCGATGTAAGCTCGGAGTATTGATAAAAAAGGAGAATACTCGTGTTACCGCGGTGTAGATGGTAGCAACATAAGGAGTCTTTTTTAGCAATACGACAACGCTAGAATTGTGAACGCAACAGTATCCTGATAATCCAATGAAAGTTTGTCCATGCCTAACTCTATCTATGATTTTAGTGTCCGCCAAAATACCGGCGAAATTTTGGACTTAAATTCCTTGCAGGGAAAAGTCCTCTTAATTGTCAATACCGCCAGCCGCTGTGGTTTTACCTACCAATACGCCGAGCTGGAAACCCTTTATCAGCGCTATCACCAGCAAGGGTTAGAAATTTTAGCCTTTCCCTGTAATCAATTTCTCCATCAGGAACCGTGGGAAAATCAGCAAATTAAAGAATATTGTCAGATGATGTTTAATCTAAGTTTTCCTTTAATGGAAAAAATTGAGGTCAATGGGGCCAACACCCACCCATTGTTTAACTATCTAAAAAGCGCGGCACCGGGATTTCTTGGTTCTACGTCAATTAAATGGAATTTCACTAAGTTTCTGGTAACCCGAAATGGACAAACTATTGTCCGTTTCCCACCCTATTTAAAACCGTTACGCTTGGAAAATAGAATTCGGAATTTACTGGATGAATAACTCAATGTGGCAAGAAATTAGTTACCCCATTCGCGCTAATCTGGCAAACTATCCCGATGATACCCCATTTAACAGCAGGTCGCAGTATTTTTCGGATAGTCAAATTATGCTCTCTGAGTTTACCAGCGGGCTACATTACGCCACCCATAGTGATGCGCCCTGCCACTTCATAAAAAATGGCAAGTCTATTGAAAAAATGCCGTTGGAACACTATATAGGCAAGTGTCAGGTTATTAATGTAAATTTTACCGACCATGAACCGCGGCGAATAACGCCACAAGTTCTGCCGACTATTGTTGCACCGCGAGTATTATTTGCCAGCAATACTTTTGATTATTATCAGCCATATCATGACAATTATGCAGTATTATCGCTTGAGTTGGTGGAGTTTTTGATTGAACGTGGTTGTTGTCTGGTTGGGGTTGATACTCCCAGTGTCGATGTAGCAAATAGTGTCAGTTTTATCAATCATCGCAAATTATTAGCGGCAGAGATGACAATTATTGAGGGGTTAAATTTAAGAAATATTGACAGTGGAATTTATGAGATGCTGGCAATTCCACTGGCATTGGAGGGATTGGAAGCCAGCCCGTTACGAGTATTTATTAAAAAAATTTAATTTTTGAGAGGAATTCAAAAGTGCATAATTTCACCTATTTTAATCCAGTAACAGTTTTATTTGGTAAGGGGCAGATTGCCAATTTATCCAGCCAAATTGCTGCCGGACAAAAAATCCTGCTAACTTATGGTGGCGGTTCAATTAAAGCTAATGGTGTTTATGACCAAGTTAAACAAGCGTTAGCTGGCTATGAAATCATTGAATTTGGCGGAATAGAAGCCAATCCGGAATTTGACACCTTAATGAATGCCGTCGCAATTTGCCGGAATGAAAAAATTGATTTCATTCTGTGTGTCGGTGGTGGTTCGGTAATTGACGGCAGCAAATTTATTGCACTAGCCGCCAACTATCAAGGTGACCCATGGGATATTCTAACCAATCATGGCAATGTTAAATCCCAAGCAATTCCGCTAGGTACTATCCTGACGTTACCGGCTACCGGTTCAGAAATGAATTGCGGTTCTGTAATTTCCCGCCGTTCTATCGGTGCCAAGCAAGCCTTTATGAATCCGCAAGTGTTCCCGCAATTTTCAATTTTAGATCCGGAAACGACTTATACCCTGCCAACCCGCCAATTACAAAATGGAATTATTGATCCATTTATTCATGTTACCGAACAATATCTCACCAGCGATTTAAATTCTGCTATTCAAGATGGTTTTGCGGAAGCGGTACTAAAAACGTTGATTTCAGTCGGTAAAGATATTGTTGATGGCACGACTAATTATGATATTCGCGCTAACTGGATGTGGGCTGCCACCAATGCTTTAAATGGCATCATCGGCATTGGTGTTGATCATGATTGGGCAACCCATATGATTGGTCATGAATTAACTGCTGCCTATGGATTAGATCACGGACAAACTTTAGCAATCGTTGGTCCACAGTTATGGCGTCATCAAATGAGTAATAAATTGGCTAAACTGGCAAAATTTGCGCATAATGTCTGGGGCTTGGAAAACAGTAATCCAGAGGTTGCTGCTAAGCAAGCAATAATTAAGACCGAAGAATTTTTCCATTCATTGGGCGTAAAAACTCGTTTATCTGACTATGGAATTGAAGCTGACAGTGAAAAAATTGCCGAAAATCTGTTTAAATTTGCTGCAAACAATTTAGGTGAAAAACAAGTAATTGATAAACAAGCCGTGAAAGAAATTCTTGCTCTTGCTCAATAACATTGTTTAACCATAAAAAAACAGGAATCAATGATTCCTGTTTTTTTTATTCAAAGCAGATCCTATAATGCCAGACGACGTAAATCCGACAAAATTTGTGATAAATATGTCGTAAATTTAGCAGCCAACGCACCATCAATAATCCGATGATCAAAAGACAATGACAATGGCAACATCAAGCGTGGTGTAAATTCTTTACCATTCCATACCGGCGCAATCGAGGATTTAGAAACACCCAAAATTGCAACTTCCGGAGCATTGATAATCGGGGTAAACGCAGTTGAACCCAAACCACCCAAACTGGAAACGGTAAAAGTACCGCCCTGCATATCGGTTGGTTTCAATTTGCCATCCCGTGCGGCTTTTGCCAAAGCTGAAGTTTCTTGAGCAATCGCCACCAGACCTTTTTTATCCGCATCTTTAATTACCGGTACCGTTAAACCATTCGGAGTATCCGCCGCAAAACCGATATTGTAGTAGTTTTTGTAAACAATGCTATCACCGTCGATTGAGGCATTAAATTCCGGGAATTTTTTCAAAGCGAATACCGCGGCTTTAATCAAGAATGCCAATGGCGTAACCTTGATTTCAGCTTTTTTGTATTCTTCATTGAGTTGTTTGCGGAATTCTTCCATATCGGTAATGTCAGCGTTTTCAAACACGGTTACATGCGGGATCATTACCCAGTTACGTGCCATATTGCCACCGGAAATTTTCTTAATCCGCGACATTTCTTTGCGCTCAACTTCACCAAATTTGGCGAAATCAACTTTAGGCCATGGCAATAAATCCAAACCAACGCCCGAACCATTAGTCGGAGCATTGCCCAAACTAATTTGTCCAGTCATCACCCCTTTAATAAAGGCTTTTAAGTCATCTTCGGTAATCCGCCCTTTTTGACCGGTTCCTTTAATTTTACCCAAGTCAGCGCCAAATTCACGCGCTAATTTACGGATTGATGGCGAAGCAAAGGCTTTGGCAAACGCAGCTTCATCAACTTTCGCTGCAGGTGCATTCACTACTGCCGGAGCAGGAGCTGCCGCCACTGCAGGCGCAGGCGCAGGCGCTGGTGCTGCCGCCGTCACTGCAGGAGCAGAAGCACCCGCAGTAGTTTCAACCAACAAGATCACATCACCTTGGTTAACTTTGCCACCCAAAGCAACTTTAACTTCTTTAACCACCCCGGCATGAGTAGCGGGAACTTCCATCGTAGCCTTATCGGTTTCCAAAGTAATTAACGAATCTTCTTCAGCAATGGTATCGCCAACTTTAACATTGACTTCAATAATTGCTACATCGTGGTGCCCGCTCAAATCTGGAACAATAATCGGAACTATTTGTGTAGCGCTTGCTGATGCACTTGGAGCAGCTACGGCGGCAGGAGCTTCTGCAACCTGAGTTGGAGCTGCCGCAACAGCACCAACTGCTTCGAGTTTAACTACCACATCACCTTCATTAACAGTTGATCCCGGTTGAACCAACACCTCAACGACCTTTCCGGCAGACTCCGCTGGAACTTCCATCGTGGCTTTATCGGTTTCCAACATCAATAAATTATCATCAATATTGATAACATCACCAACTTTTACATACACCTCAGCCACATTAACATCGCTGTGACCACCAATATCTGGAATTCTTAATTCAATTACGCTCATTGCTTAACCTTTATAATTAATCAGATTGTTTAGATTGTTCAGAATAATCGCCGCGAAGGCAGGTTCCACTATCCTTGTCGCACGCACATCCGGTTGTTTTAACTGCTTCACAAGATGACTGATCACCCTCACTACATGCAGCAGATAAATTTTGGCATAAATTATTTACCGCACCCTGATTGCGCCCGGTGTCAGCATAACTACACGCAGCAACACCAATTAACAGAATCAATAACAGTTTACGCATAATTTATTTCCTTACAACAGAAAGTTTAAATTACCGAACTGAGTAATTTTTAATTCAACTCAGTTCAGCAATCTTGTTATGCCTCCCAAGGATTAGCTTTATTGGTATTAATACCATATTTTGCAATCGCTTGTGCTACTACTTCCGGTTTAATCTGTCCTGCATCGGCAAGACCTTTTAACGCCGCAATTGCCACGTAATAACGATTTACTTCAAAATATTCACGCAAGGCAACCCGATAGTCAGAACGCCCAAATCCGTCAGTTCCCAATGTCACATACTTGCCTGGTACAAATTCACGAATTTTATCGGCAAACTCACGAATATAATCAGTTGAAGCAACTGTAACACTAGCGCCGGATTCTTCCAGCAATTTGCTAACGTAAGCTTTAGCCGGAGTTGCAGTTGGATTAAGCAGATTATGCCGATTAACCGCTACACCATCACGGCGCAATTTACTGAATGAAGTAGTTGAATACAAATTAACACTTAAGCCAAAATCTTGGCTCAATAAATCTGCTGCCGCAATAACTTCACGGAAAATCGAACCACTACCCATCAAGTTTACTTTAGTTGCACCAACGCCAACGGTTTTAAATAAGTAACAACCATTAATGATATCTTGCTCTTTACCCTCTGGCAATGCTGGTTGAGTATAGTTTTCATTCATCACGGTAACATAGTAGAATTTATCTTTATTTTCTACATACATTTCCTTCATACCATGATGTAAAATAACCGCCAACTCATAGGCAAAAGTCGGATCATATGATTCGCAAATCGGAATTAAATCTGATTGAATATGGCTATGACCATCTTCATGCTGTAAACCTTCACCATTTAAGGTTGTCCGTCCGGACGTACCACCGATGATGAAACCCCGTGAGCGCATATCACCAGCCGCCCAAGCCAAATCACCAGTCCGTTGGAAACCAAACATTGAATAATAGATATAGAACGGAATCATTGGCACTCCGTGATTAGCATAACTAGTTGCCGCCGCAATCCACGTACACATAGCACCCGGTTCATTGATACCTTCCTGGAAAATTTGACCGGTAACTGACTCTTTGTAATACATCAGCTGACCAGCATCTTCCGGAGTATATTTTTGTCCAACATGTGACCAGATACCCAGTTGACGGAACATTCCCTCCATACCAAAAGTCCGTGATTCATCCGGAACAATCGGCACAATATGCTTACCCATTGCTTTATCTTTGGTCAAAGTATTCAAAATCCGCACAAATGCCATCGTAGTTGACATTTCGCGTTCGCCGCTATCTTTTAACATGGCATCAAAAGCACTCAACTCCGGAATCGGCAAAGTCGTAGTTGCCGGTTTGCGTACCGGGTAATAACCGCCCAATTTTGCGCGTTGTTCGTGCAAATAGTTATACTCTGCTGAACCTGGTTCCAGTTTTAAATACGGCAATTCTTCGATATGCTCATCGGTTAATGGAATATCAAATTTATTGCGAATATGTTTCAACGTTTCGGTTGACATTTTTTTCTGTGAATGAGCGGTATTCATCGATTCACCCTCACCCTTCATACCAAAACCTTTGACTGTTTTGGCAAGAATCACGACTGGTTTGCCTTCCGGATTGTTTACGGCTTCATAATATGCGGCATAAATTTTATCTAGATCGTGTCCACCCCGAGTTAATGCCCAAATATCATCATCGGTCATGTCTTTAACCAATGCCAATGTCTCAGGCGTTTTACCGAAGAATTTTTCGCGAACATATTTACCGTCTTTAGATTTGTAATCCTGATATTCACCATCAATGGTTTCCATCATTATTTGTTTCAATTTACCTGTGGTATCATTGGCTAGAAGTTTATCCCAAGTTTTACCCCAGATTACTTTGATAACTTTCCAACCCGCACCGGCAAATAAGGCTTCCATTTCCTGAATGATCTTACCGTTACCATTAACCGGTCCATCCAAACGTTGTAAGTTACAACTAATCACAAAAATCAGATTATCCAGTCCTTCACGGGAAGCAATATTTAAATTACCCAAAGATTCCGGCTCAGAAGTTTCACCATCCCCCATAAAGCACCAAACTTTACGTCCTTTGGTATTAGCAATTCCCCGATCATCGATATAGTGCATAAACCGGGCTTGGTAAATTGCCATCAACGGACCCAACCCCATTGATACAGTTGGGAACTGCCAGTAATCCGGCATTAACCATGGATGTGGATAAGAAGACAAGCCAACTTTTGCTGATTCTTGGCGATAGTTATCCAAACGATCTTCACTAAAACGCCCCTCAAGGAAACTCCGTGCATAAATCCCCGGAGAAGAATGTCCCTGAATAAATACCATATCACCGTGCTGGTCACCATGTGGAGCACGCCAGAAATGATTAAAACCAATTTCATATAAATATGCGGAACCGGCATATGAAGCAATATGTCCGCCTAGCTCACTACTAATTTTATTGGCGCGCATCACAATGGCCGCCGCATTCCAACGAATATACGCTGAAATACGTTTTTCAATATCTTTATTCCCCGGATAAACTGCACCTTTATTAATTGGAATAGTATTCACATAATCGGTATTCAAACTTTGTTGTAATTTAATTCCGGTTTTATCGCCTAAATGTTTTATTACCGTCTTAACCAAGTAAGCAGCACGCTCGGGTGAATCGTATTCAACTACGTTATCAACCGAGTCCAGCCACTCTTTAGTTTGCAATTGATCTAAATCTGTACTCATATAAACACTCCCGTCACTAGTGTGACAAAACAAAGTTATAATAAAGCTGACATTAGTATAGCATAATAATTTACGTTTTCTCTATTACTTATATATTGCGCTGCAACAGAAAAACCTTAACCAAAATAGGTTGAAGCTAGTATAATACACAGCGTAATTTATATCATTCAAAAAAGGAACAACTATGTCAAGCAGAATCGCCGCAATCAAACCATTGGGTCAAAAAATTTGGTTGGATAATATTTCTCGTGAATTTCTAGCTTCTGGAGATTTACAAAAAATGATCACCGAAGATGGTATTGCAGGTGTTACTTCGAATCCGGCGATATTTTACAAAGCCATCTCTACTGATAATCGCTACCAAGAACAACTAGTTGAGCTAAAAAAAACCAATCTTACACCGTTGCAACGCTACGAGCAAATGGCAGTTGTGGATATTCGTCAGGCTTGTGGGATTATGCGTCCGATTTATGATTCTTCCAATGGCGAAGATGGTTATGTCAGCTTGGAAGTGTCTCCCGATTTATGTTATGAAATTGATGGAACCGTTAAAAGCGCATTGGAATTATGGAATGCTGTTAATTGCCCAAATCTAATGATAAAAGTTCCGGCAACCAAAGAAGGAATTGCGGCGTTTGAACAGTTAATTACTTTGGGTATTAATGTAAATATTACACTATTATTTTCATTATCACAAGTAAACTCAGTATGGGATGTTTACATTAGCGCACTGGAAAAACGTGCGGCTCAAGATTTACCGGTCACTAATATAAAAGCTGTTGCAAGTTTCTTCCTGTCACGGGTTGATAGTGCCGTAGATGATAAATTACCAACTGAATTACAAGGCAAAACTGCAATTAATCTGGCACGTCAGGCATACGTTGATTATCAGAAAATTTTTAATGGTGCACGCTTTGCCGCACTAAAAGAAAAAGGTGCTAAAGGTCAGTATTTATTGTGGGCAAGTACCGGCACCAAAAATAAAAATTATTCGGATGTCTTATATATTGAAGAATTAATTGGTGACGAAACCATTAATACGGTTCCGGATGCAACTTTAGATGCTTTCCGTGATCACGGTGTTGCCGAAAGTCGTTTGACCAACGGCATTCAAAATGCTGCCACTATTTTGGCGCAAGTTGAAGCCAATGGCATTAATCTTGAAGAGCTTGGTGAAAAACTTCAAAAAGATGGTTTACAGTCATTCATCGAAGCATTTGATAAATTGATTGAATTGGTCAAATAATTCAAATTATAAAATCTCGTTAAAAGATATGGCACAATTACGCCATATCTTTTTTTATGAATCGCAGCATATGTATTATCAATTTCACAATGTCCTTTCGCCGGCAAAACTTAATCTCGGTTTGAAGATTGTTGGTAAACGCCCGGATGGTTACCACCTGTTAAAAAGTATTTTCTGTTTGATTGATCTGTGCGATCGTATGGAAATTCAAATCACCGATAATGGTAAAATTTCACTAATTGAGCACAATCAAGCCTGGTTTTACCAAAAAGATTTAGCCTATCGTGCCGCCGGATTGCTCCAACAGCACACTAATTGCAAATTGGGTGCGAACATTAAGATCAAGAAAGTAATCCCCTCCGGTGCCGGTATGGGCGGCGGTAGCTCAAATGCCGCTACGGTTCTAATCGTGCTAAATCAATTGTGGAATACCGGACTAACATGTCACGAATTAATGCAGTTAGGATTACAGCTTGGTGCCGATGTGCCGTTTTTTATTCAAGGTAAAAATGCATTGGTCGAAGGAATTGGTGAGATTATTACACCAATTGAACTACCGGAATTATATTTTGTGATTATCAAACCGCAAACCCACATTCCGACTCGCGAAATTTTTGCTAATTTAAGCCTAGATTTTACTAATTTAAACCCCGATTTGGTTACTATTACCCAATTATTGACGGAAAAACCCAATGATTTGGCGAGTGTGGCACAAGCAATTCACCCCGAATTAAACCCAATTTTTTCAGAATTAAATCAATATGGAAATGCGGTAATGACTGGGTCAGGAAGCTGTATTTACCTAAGCTTTACTGAAAAAAATCTTGCAAAAAGTATTGCAAATATTTTGTCTACAAGATATAATACTTTCCTCGCAGCAAGTTTACCGGCTTCACCGATAGCTTGCATTAATGTGTAAAGATTTTTTGGGGTGTCGCCAAGTGGTAAGGCATCGGATTTTGATTCCGACATTCGTAGGTTCGATCCCTACCACCCCAGCCAATTAAAAAAAGCGCATAGCATCAGATTCGATGTTGTGCGTTTTTTTTTGGAATGATAAAATCATGTGTTTTCCCCGTCAATAATCGTTTTAAGAGGCTTGCAATGCATATGCGCAAAAACTTGATGATCTTTACCGGAACGGCCAATCGTGAATTTGCTGAAAAAGTCGCCAAATGTCTGGATATTCGTGTCGGAAAAGCGACTGTAAACAAATTTAGTGATGGCGAAATTAATGTTGAACTTCTTGAAAACGTCCGTGGTTCCGATGTGTTTGTATTACAACCGACCTGTAATCCTACTAACGATAATTTGATGGAAATGCTGGTATTGATTGACGCGCTAAAACGTTCTTCAGCCATGCGAATTACTGCCGCCATTCCATATTTTGGCTATGCGCGCCAAGATCGCCGCCCACGTTCAGCACGTGTGCCGATTTCAGCCAAACTGGTCGCCAATATGCTAACCTCAGCGGGAGTTGATCGAGTTTTGACCGTCGATATTCATGCTGATCAAATTCAAGGTTTCTTTGATGTTCCGGTTGACAATATTTATGCTTCTCCGGTTTTATTACGCGATATTAAGCAAAAAAATTATCCGGATTTAATGATTGTTTCGCCGGATATGGGTGGCGTTATGCGTGCCCGTGCTTTTGCCAAAGGCTTAGGAACCGAGATGGCGATTGTTGATAAACGCCGTCCTAAAGCCAATGAAGCCGAAGTAATGAATATTATTGGTGATATCAATGGTAAAAACTGCATCATCGTGGATGACATGATTGATACTGCTAAAACCTTATGCAAAGCCGCTGAAGCACTTAAAAACCGTGGAGCTAAACAGGTTTATGCCTATGCAACTCATGCGGTTTTCTCTGGTGATGCCATTGAGCGGATTGAAAACTCAATCATTGATGAAGTTATCGTTAGTGATACTATTCCATTATCACAACCAAGCTCAAAAATCCGGATTTGTTCAATTGCTGAACTGGTTGCCGAAACCATCCGCCGGATTAATAATGAAGAATCAATTAGCCTGTTATTAAATGACTAATTACTGATACCTAGCTAAAAGAGCCTTCATTGTCAATTGAAGGCTCTTTTGTTATTATTGATGTTATGCACTCATCTATATTTTAGTGCTAAGTTATTGAGTTTGATGATTTTGCGCGCTGATTGCTAATATAAAATCAGCGTGCCATGAGAAAAAATCAATAACTTAGCGTTAAAGTCTTTATCATACGTAACATTACTTATTATTGACAAACTCATAACGCAATGCAGGTATGTTTTAGCAAAGGATTAACGAACCATGGCAGAACCAATTTTACTGATTGATGGCTCATCATTTATTTTTCGGGCATTTTATGCCGTCAAGAATTTAACCTCACCTGCAGGAATGCCAACTAATGCCATTTACGGCATAGTCAATATGTTAAAACAGATGCAAAAAAAATATACCACCCCTTACTGGGTTTGCGTATTTGATGCCAAAGGCAAAACCTTTCGCGATGAAATTTATCCGGAATATAAGGCTAATCGTCGGGAAACGCCGACAGAATTAATTGTCCAATTCCCCTACATTCATGAGATCATTGCCGATTTGGGGATTCCGGTAATTATTCAGGAAGGTGTTGAAGCTGATGATGTTATTGCCACTATTGCCAAAAAATACGCCGCGACAGGTCATAAGATTTTAATTGCGACCGGCGACAAAGATTTTGCCCAAATCGTCGATGACAATATCACCTTGGTCAATACTATGACCAATGAACAGCTGGATCGGGAAGGTATTATCACCAAATATGGGATAACACCGGAACAATTTATCGATTATTTATCGTTAATTGGTGACACTATTGATAACGTACCCGGCGTGCATAAATGTGGTCCAAAAACCGCACAAAAATGGCTTAGCGAATACCACTCAATCGCCAATTTAATTAAAAATCAAGAACAATTATCCGGGGTAGTCGGCGAGAATTTTCGCAGTGCCATTGACTGGTTGCCAACCGCTCAAAAACTGATTACCATTGATTGCAATGTTACGGTAGATAATTTTGACATTCACAATCTCGAAAACTTATCGATAAAAATGAGTAATTGGCAAAAACTTGCCGCCGTTTATCGCGAGCTAAATTTCCGCAGTTGGTTAAAAGAAGCCGAAGCCCAATTGGCCGCACTCCCGCAAGCGGCGGAACCATCAGCTACCCTAACAAGCGAAATACAAAAATTGGACAACTCAACTATTGGCGATGATTTATTTTCACAACCACCAGAAAGCACTCCAGTCAAAATACCCGAGCTGGCACGAAATATTGTCCAGATTACAACTTTAGCTGAATTACGCACGCTGGTTGAACAACTGCCATTAATTACAAGCACTACCGCATTCAATATTTTTTTGGAAGATTATACCGATAGTTCATCGGCAATCGCGATGGTTGCCATTGTTGGTGAAAATAATTTATATTTAATTCAATTACAAGCCAGCAATCATCAGGAGTTATTATTTAGTGAAGACAATGACTATACGCAAAAAATTGCTCTTTTGGCGCAATATTGGCATAGTCCGCTTGCAAAGATTTGCTATAGTCACAAACAGCAGTGCCAAATTTTGGCTCGTCATAAGATTGAATTAATCAATGTTCGCGGCGATCTCGAATTGGCCAGCTATATTCAAAATTCGCAGCAAAATCATGATTTGTCAGCCATTTTAAAGCGGGAAACTACTGCTTCACTACCGACATTAGCTGACGTATTAGGTAAAGGTGCTAAACGACGCTTATTTAGCAGCTTAACGACGGAGGAACAACTTTCATTTGCCAACTCCATGACCAAGAACCTATTGGAAACCGAACAGCAAATAATCCGTAATTTTTCAGCCGGAGAACTGCGGCTATATCGCGAAATTGAGCTGCCGCTAAGCGGGTTGTTATTTAAACTTGAGCAACATGGAATTTTACTGGATATTTCGCGTCTAAAGCGCTTATCGGCAGAAATGCATGCACAATTAAACCATTTGGAAAATCAGATCTATCAACAAAGCGGGCAAGTATTCAACATTAATTCGCCCAAGCAACTGCAGGATATTCTATTTAATCGACTCAATCTACCAGTTGCCGGAATCAGCAAAAATACCAGCGGCTATTCGACCAATGAGGAAGCATTATCGCTACTTGCCGAACAAGGCTATTCAATTGCTGATTGTTTACTCGAATACCGTTATTTGACTAAGCTGTTAAACACTTATATTGATCGGCTACCGCAGTTGACTGATGCCAAAGGATTTATCCATACCACACTTGAGCAAACCGTTGTCACTTCAGGCCGCCTTTCATCTCGGGATCCCAATTTACAGAATATTCCGGTTCGCAGCCATTACGGGCAAGCCATCCGCGAGTGCTTTATTGCCGCGCCGGGCCACAAACTCATTTGTGCCGATTACTCGCAAATTGAATTACGAATATTGGCGCATATCAGCAATGATAAAAATCTGATCGCGGCATTTAATTCCGATGCCGATATTCATGCAGCAACTGCCAGCCAAATATTCAACAAACCGCTCACCGAAATCAGTAAAGATGAGCGCCGGTATGCCAAATCAATTAACTTTGGTCTAATCTACGGGAAATCAGTTTTCGGCTTGGCTAAAGAATTAAAAATTGATCGAGCTGACGCCAAACTCTATATCGATAATTATTTTGCCAACTATCCACAGGTTAAAGCCTATATGGAACGCATCAAAGACGATGCCCACCGCGATGGCTTTGTATCAACCATTTATGGGCGAAAAATATTCTTGCCGAATATCAATACCGGTAATAATATTCTTCGTCAAGCCGAAGAGCGATTAGCACTCAATGCCCCGATGCAAGGCAGTGCCGCCGATATAATCAAGCTCGCAATGCTCAATATAAATGGGTATCTGGAAGCACATCAGCTTGACAGTGTAATGGTGTTGCAGGTACATGATGAA
This sequence comes from uncultured Neisseria sp., assembly GCA_964488065.1. GTDB lineage: Bacteria > Pseudomonadota > Gammaproteobacteria > Burkholderiales > UBA11063 > Aquella. The sequence continues at coordinate 1,021 of CAZATM010000139.1, read as the reverse complement.
TTAATTTTTCATGTCCCGGAACATGAGGTTGAAATTATTCAGGAAAACTTGGAACGGTTAATGAGTGAAACCACCAAACTGGCGGTTTCTCTGAAAGTTGATGTTAAAGCAGCTACTAATTGGGGGGATGCGCATTAATCTTAATGAGTGAGATTCATCATTGTTTCACTTTTTCTTAGACTTTTTTAACTCCAGAATTGCTATTTTGGCATGGTAATTCGGAGTTAAATATACTCTTTTATAATATCATAATTATCGTAAACTTTATCACTGAATGGTGTTATTTTGCCTAGTTTGTTTATGTTTTATAGTAGCGGACAGGTGTAGTTGTTCGGGTTCTACCGGAATATCATTTGGGAATTTTGGAAATTTTCTGGATGAGTAATCTTGACTCCAATGATGCCCGTCATAAAGCCTTTTATACTTTTGTAATGGAATGCATTGCAAAGATTCAAGGATAACAATAGGATGACATAAAATAGCCGATTCTGAATGTAAAAAAGTCGCAACTATCAAGTTGCGACTTTCAGATCATTGTGAAATAAATTACTTCAATTTGATTTCAACATCTACACCGGCTGGCAAGTCTAACTTCATCAAAGCATCAATAGTCTTGTCTGAAGGTTCAACGATTTCCATAACCCGTAAATGAGTACGCACTTCGATTTGATCACGTGAAGTTTTATTCACATGTGGAGAACGCAATAAATCAAAACGTTCTTTTTTAGTAGGCAAAGGAATTGGACCTTTAACCATCGCACCAGTACGTTTAGCAGTTTCAACGATTTCTTCAGCTGAACGATCAATAAGAATATGATCATAAGCTTTTAAACGAATCCGGATATTTTGTCTTTGAGCTGTCATTTTAAATATCCTTTCGTATTAAGCAATAATCTTAGAAACAACACCCGCACCTACGGTACGACCACCTTCACGAATCGCAAAGCGTAAGCCTTCTTCCATCGCAATCGGAGCTATCAAATCTACATTGATACGCACATTATCACCAGGCATAACCATT
>CAZATM010000138.1:0-48440 GCA_964488065.1 uncultured Neisseria sp. | reverse complement strand
CCAGAATCTAGTACCTGCTTTTTCCATTTGCTTATTAGACTACTGGCAACATTGTGTTCCTGGACTAGCTGAGCTAAGGTTTTATCACCACGGATTGCCTCAATCGCTATTTTAAATTTAAATTCATTTGTATAATTGGTCCTTTTGTTCATCTTGTACCTTCATTTTATTAGATTATTTTACGTGCTCGATATTTTACTTTTTAAGCAATATCGACTCTAATTAATTTCTATCGGTACTGTCTGATTTTATGGGTCCATTATAGCTGGCAATTTCCTGCGGCTACACGAATCAGCGATAACCTCTGTCATCAAAGGGAAATTTAATTGTTAATTGACAGGAAGACATAATTAATTGCATAATTACATCTTTTTAAATGAGAGTTAGAAAATGCACACGCAGGATAAGATAAATATGGAAAGAATTCCATTTGAGGGGATGAGCGTTGACGAGGCAGAAGTTCGCTATAGAGCTCAAGAACTAACCTTGAAATATAATCAAATTGTTTCAAATAATCTGGCTGAACGCTATGAAATTCTAAAAGAGCTATTGGGTAGTGTCCATCCTGATGTTATCATTGAATCTAATTTTCATTGTGATAATGGGAAAAATATTTTCATCGGCAAAAATTTTTTTGGTAATTTTAATTTAACAATTTTGGATGTTGACAAGGTAACTATCGGTGATAATGTTTTAATCGCCACCAATGTACAATTAATTACAGTATCGCACCCATTGGATGTTAAAGCGCGTAATGAATGGAAGTTGATAACTGCGCCAATTGTCATTGGTAATAATGTTTGGCTTGGTGCTGGGGTTATTGTCTTCCCTGGTGTAACGATTGGGGATAATAGTGTAATTGGTGCCGGTAGTATCGTAACTAAAGACATTCCGACCAATACGCTGGCATTTGGTTCTCCCTGCCGTGAGATCCGGCAACTATCACAAGATTAATTATCTCGTGAGATTACGTGGACGCTGTGCTGAGATTTGTGGCTAGCAGTAGATTTGTCGGTTTATAGTTGTGTGGATAGATGGTGGTAAATCAAGTGCAAGTGGGCATGGGTATGAAAAAACCCGCAGAAGCGAGTTGATTAATTTAGTTGCTGGTACAGGCTGGAATAGTTATAGTACCAGCCGGAAATGGTGTGGCTCCGGCAGACCCATTGATTTGAACACCTATTGACAGTTGACTTTCAGTGTTTGTCCCTGAAATGGTTATATTGCAGGTCGGATTGGCAGATGGATTATTGCTGGTGCAGTTGCCATCGTAACTAGTCTGAATATTCGACAAACTGTTGGATGTCTCAATGTATGCAATTGGATTAATGCCTGTAATACTATATGACAGTGTTCCGCTAACTTGGTATGTGTCGCCAATGTGTCGGCATGAAACGCCACCGCTATTTGTTTGGCTGGTGTAGGTATAACCACCGTTGACAATGCCACCGCCACCGCTTGGCGTACTTGAGGAGCTACCACTATTGCAGGAAATAAGAATGACAGGCAATATTGAGAATATAATTTTTTTCATCTTGGTTCTTTCTAAAATAAATCAACTTAATTCTTGGACTCTTATCGATAGAGTTCTTATTATGCTATAACTGGTAAATGGCTTACTAATGTAACAGACTATTCCAGTACATTATATTATCACATATCTATCTAATTGGTTTGATGATTACCATATTGAAAAAAAGGTAATTTAGGTGTATAATGGCGCCAGATACAATAATAAACTTAGAAGGTGCTTATCATGAAAAAAACAATATTGTTACCATTTGCTCTTGCCACAGGCGTCGCATTATTTGCCTGTAATAGTGGTGGTGGGTCTTCCTCCGGCTCGCAGGTGTCATTACCTGCCGGAAATTATCTCGCAACAGTTAGTAATCAAAACCCTGCTAACTGTGCTGGTGATGAATCTTCAGTTGTCTTTACTACGAATGGCAATGGATCGATTTGTAGTGATGGTGACTGCATAAATCTTAATTTGGCAGCTAATCCATGTATATCGAAAACAGTAGCAAATACAACGGAGACGTGGTCAAACTGCGCCTATAGTTCGTCAAACCTGACTATGACTGCAATAATGAGGGTGACGGGTGAATACAATTGTACCGCTAATCTTACATTGACTCAAATGGTCACGAAATAACGAGCAGCCCGGAATAATCCGGGCTTTTATTTTTCAGTGTATCAGTTGTATTTGGTGTCGCGATTCGCTTAATTATTCCAGATAAATTGATTATAAACAGGTGATTAGATTTTTTAGCTGGAAAAGTTGACTAAAATTGTGGTATAATCCTGTCCTCTACAAAAATACTGCCTACTTAAGCTTAGATGCTATATGCTTTGCATGTTGAAAACTAAACGAAAGGAGAGAGTAATGAAAAAGAATAGGATCATAGAAAATACAGTCGTTGCAGCTACAGTACTATTGATAATAGTCAATATTTCGAATATTCTTGTTCAGACATTGCATCTGTTCAAACATTAGCAACAGTTTTAAAACAACCCTACTTGTGGGGTTGTTTTTTTATGTACTGTATTATAGGCGATTAACTCAGCAAAAATCGACCGGGTATTAAACAATATAAAATGCAGCGGTAATAAAAAATGCACTACCTTTATGATAGTGCATTCTTAATAAGATAAGCTAATAATTATTTATGGGCTTCCTGAATGGCAACCGCAACTGCTACAGTTGCACCAACCATTGGATTATTTCCCATACCTAAAAAGCCCATCATTTCCACGTGTGCCGGCACCGATGACGATCCAGCGAACTGAGCATCGGCATGCATCCGTCCCATGGTATCAGTCATGCCATAAGAAGCCGGACCGGCACCCATATTATCAGGATGTAAGGTTCTTCCAGTACCACCACCAGATGCTACCGAGAAATATTTTTTACCTAATAACTGACATTCTTTTTTATAAGTTCCAGCAACCGGATGTTGGAAACGAGTCGGGTTAGTGGAATTACCGGTAATCGAAGCATCAACACCTTCGTTATGCATGATTGCCACGCCTTCACGAACATCATCCGCTCCAAAGCAGCGTACTTGAGCACGCTCAGTTTTTGAATAAGCTTTTTCCTGAACGATATTCAAATCACCGCTATAGTAATCAAATTGAGTCTGCACATATGTAAAACCATTGATGCGCGAAATAATTTGAGCCGCATCTTTACCCAGACCATTCAAAATCACTCGTAATGGTTCACTACGAACTTTATTGGCTGAACGGGCAATTCCGATGGCACCTTCAGCTGCCGCAAAAGACTCATGTCCAGCCAGGAATGCGAAACATTTAGTTTCTTCGCTAAGGAGCATTGATGCCAAGTTTCCGTGACCAATCCCAACTTTACGATCTTCGGCAACTGAGCCGGGAATACAAAATGCCTGTAAGCCTTCACCAATTAATTTAGCTGCTTCAACAGCAGTTTTAGCGCCTTGTTTCAATGCAATAGCAGCGCCTAATACGTAAGCCCATTTAGCATTTTCAAAACAAATCGGTTGAATTTTTTCGGCAATATCATAGGGATCAAAACCCAAGGCTTTACATTGGTTACGTGCATCTTCTAATGATGCGATTTGATATTGTTTCAGAACAGAATTAAGTTTGTCGATACGACGATCATAACTTTCAAATAATTGCATGGTTTTTTCTCTCTCTAAAATTATTCTGCCCGAGGGTCAACGTAACGACTGGCTTCATTGAAGCGCCCATAGCTGCCGGTGGCTTTTTTAAGTGCTTCATTGGCATCAGTTCCTTTTTTGATCATTTCCATCATCCGACCTAAATGAACAAATTCGTAACCAATAATTTCACTACCATCATCCAGCGCAACCCGTGTTACATAACCTTCCGCCATTTCCATATAGCGTGGACCTTTGGCAACGGTTCCATACATCGTACCAATTTGACTACGCAGACCTTTACCTAAATCTTCTAATCCGGCACCAATCGGTAAACCACCTTCGGAGAAAGCAGTTTGCGAACGACCATAGGCGATTTGCAAGAATAATTCACGCATGGCAGTATTAATCGCATCGCATACCAAGTCGGTATTTAATGCTTCAAGAATAGTTTTACCCGGCAAAATTTCAGCGGCCATTGCTGCCGAGTGAGTCATTCCTGAACAACCAATTGTTTCAACTAGGGCTTCTTGAATAATACCATCTTTAATGTTTAAAGTTAATTTGGTTGCACCTTGTTGTGGGGCGCACCAGCCAACACCATGAGTTAAACCAGAAATATCTTTGATTTCGCGAACTTGGGTCCATTTCCCTTCTTGTGGAATCGGCGCCGGTCCATGGTTAGCACCTTTGGCGATGCAGGTCATATGTTCTACTTCATGCGAATATTGCATTGTCTTCTCCATATTAGATTAAATATGCTAAAATGAAACGCTGTGATAAAATAAAAACCCACAAACGTTTTGCGGTCAATATTGTAGCATAATTTGAATACTTTAGCATTCCTGATTTTCTATCAAATATTAAAATGAAGTTTTTCTGGGAATTGCTTTATTCAAAAACTAGATTATTTTTAGTAAGTAGTATATGAAAAAAATTAACTATCGGGCAACATTTACCTCGGTCAGTGACGAACTGGGTAAAGATTATTCATTGGCACAGCTGGCACGGCAAGTTAATGAATTAAATCATCTATCATTACTGATTTATGACAAATTTCCAGATTTGCGCGATAATTGCCATTGCGGCGCGATTGATTATCCTAATGATTTATTGGTTATTTATGTTAGAGATTCGGCGGTATTTCATCAAGTTAATCGCCGGATCAGTGAGATAGAAGACGTGCTAGTTGAAAACGGCTGCCGTTATAGCAATTTCAAGGTAAAAATGCGTCCGGAATCACAAAAAGTTAAGCGTTCGTCCAAAAACATATTGTCACCCGAACAGCACGCAATGCTGGCAAAATTTGCCCAGGCGATTGGGCGTGAAGATTTACTAAAAGAAGTTGCCGATAAAGCAATTGAAGAGAAAATTAATCAATGGGAAGTTAAATTATAGTCTATCAATAAATTATTAACTGCTTGCAGATAATTAATCCGGTGCTGTTACTTAGCGAAGCTTGGCAGAATATGCGCCCAACAGCACCAGATTATTTATGGTGTTATTTAACTGCGACGATTAAATACGGATTTCAAGACCCAGGGTTCCCATATAGGTTGAACCCAAACTTCCCATTGCTGCGTTACCGTTGTTTCCAATCCCAGGTACGGCAACGCCTGAACCTTCTAAATAAATTGCAAAGTTGCGGTTAAAGTTAAATTGCATCCCTCCCGCATAATACAGACCAAAACTGGTTTGATTAATCATCTGCATCCCCATCACATTCATATCGTTATTCATTATTTGAGCTTGATACTGATTTATACCAAGACCACCTTTGGCGTAAAGATTAAACACTTGTGACAATGGTAATACACCTTTAGCTGCCAAATGATAAGTCATGATCATTGCCTGTCCATTACTATTTGAACCATTAGGCAAGGTATCCATTCCAACTTCGACACCAAGGTTGTTAGAAAAATAAGCCCCCATTGTCATTGCATTAATCGCGGTATTGGCACTAGAGCTTAAACCACTGGCGCTTCCAACGCCCAGACCAAAATCAAAATACATGCTTTTAGCAATATTAGTTTCACCGGGGGTAGGTGCACTATTACCCATTCCCATCATATCCATATTCATGCCAGTGTCAGCAAAACTCAGAGTGGCGGCAGTTATTAAAATTGAAGCTAATATTTTTTTCATAAATTTTCCTTTAGATATTTTATTCTTACATAATCAAGTATGATTAATTTCTTCAAATTATTCATGGCAGGATTTTACTGATTGATTTATCGTGTAGCTAGGTGCAAATTTTAGAGCTAACTTTATGTTAACGAAAACATTATGATGTGATTGAATAAATTTAAGCATACTGGGTGGCAGTATCATTAAAAATTTATAGAAATAACTAATATTGTGTAGTAAATAACACACAATAGTAACACTACATTATCGTCGCTACTCTGGGGAAAATTGTCTTTAACAATTGCGGTTAGTGGTGCTCAACATGATAATTTCAGTGATATAGCTAACTCACTTTCAAATGATCTATTTTGATTTCACTCCTTACCTATTATTTATAGGCGGCGTCGCTCATCAATGCAGCTCATTTGATTTGAGGTTAGCTATAATTACAGAAATTCGATTCTAAAATATAATAATTATCGGTCAAAAAGCCCAAATTCATCGATCATATGATTTATACAATTTTGTATAGGTATTATACAAAAATGCAGATAGTGAATTTCTAATGAATTTAGTATACTAACCTCCTCGGGCATTTATAGTATAAAGAAGGACCAATTCATGAAAAATTTAAATCTTAAAACAATTTCGTTGGCAATATCGGCATGTGCGCTTGTCGCTTGTAATAACGGTACTAATAGTTCAACGCCAAGTACCACGATTGCACAAAATCAAAATCTTAGTTTGTCTGCCAGTGGATTAACTGGTTCAAGTTGTGATGGTATTGGAACGTGGAGTTCTGCAACGGTTTATTCAACTGCTGGAACATTGGTAATTCAGAATGGTAAAGAATATAAGAATAATTGGTGGACACAGGGCAATGATCCCGCTACCAGCAGCGGTGTTGCCGGCAGTGGTCAACCATGGACGTATATAACTGATTGTGGCGTTGCACCAACACCGACACCTACCGTGTCTCCAACGAGCAGTCCGACACCACAACCAACACCAAGTGTAAGTCCTTCTCCTAGCCCATCGCCGAGTGTCAGCCCGAGCCCAACTCCGACTACAACACCGGGGCAGTACCCGATATATCCGCAACAACGTGGAACTTATGTTGGTGGAACTATCGTACAGGGTAGCGATGGTAGTTTATATAAATGTTTGTCAGATATAATTGCCCCATGGTGTAATAGTACTGCCGAATGGGCATACGCTCCGGGAAGTGGCACCGCTTGGTCTAGTGCCTGGAGTTTATACAGTGGACCACTGCCATCACCAACGCCAAGTGCAACCCCAAGTCCGAGTCCTTCACCGAGTGCTTCGCCATCTCCGTCGCCAAGCCCAAGTGTTAGTCCATCACCACAACCAACGGTTTCACCAACACCAAGTGGCGGGAAAGTATTATCAATTTTCTGGTGCGGATTTGGCGGTGATTACTGCGGTCAATCAACAACAGATGACGTAAATCCAAAAGCGACACACGTAATTTTAGCTTTTGCGAACTCCAATTCAGACGGTTCAATTAGTGTTGATAGTGCTAATTGGCCAACAGCATTAATCAGTTCTTGGCAGGCAGCTGGTAAAAAAGTAATTTTATCAGTAGGTGGTCAAAATGGTCATTGGGATTCAGTTTTTGCCAATCCAAACAATTTTGTTGCCAGTGTGTCAGCGATTTTAAATAAATATCATTTAGATGGCGTTGATTTAGACATTGAGGGTTATACTACTGCACCGCAGGCGGTTTCATTGACGATTAATTTATTGAGAAATCAACTCGGTAATAATAAGCAGATAATTATTAGTCCGGAAGTGGTTGGTGTTTATCAAGCCGTAGCAGTGCCGTCGCCGTCGCAAGGTGGTAATGCTTGGAATTATTTTGTTCCGGTAATAAATGCTTCAATTAACCAGATTGATTATGTTCAACCGCAGTTATACAATAACTGGTATGATACCAGTACCATGAGTGCTAACTATTTGATGAATGGCTACCTGCAATGGAATAATCAAAATGGTCTTTATGGAACTAAAGCTTTTTCACCAAGTGTTTATACCGGTGTTCCGGCCAATAAACTAATCATGGGGGTCTTGGCATCGACTTCGGCTGGTGGCGCCGCATTTTATCCAACCCCAGCAATGTTGACCAGTGCGATCACGACTTTATCATCTCAATATGCAACAGAGGTCGGTGGCGTGATGATGTGGGATTCTCATTGGGATACACTCAATAATCGTGTAATTAGTAATGCGGCGGTTAGTGCCTTGGGTTTATAATTTCTAATTATTACAACATGATAAAAAGTCCGGCTAATTCAAGCCGGACTTTTTATCCCCCTCCACCATTCTAAATCCATTAAAACCTGTGCACAATTAAATTCAAATGTTTGTTACGGTTTAACTGTAACAATTGATCTGACTCCCGGTATAGTGAGAATATTTCTAGCGGTCTGATTGATATCTGCGGTGATTGTATTTTTATCAAATAATACATATGCAACTTTATTACTGACTACCCCGTTACTTTTTAACTTGCTTTTGTCCAGTAGGGCATTAACTTGCTGACTAAGTTCCAGATCCTGCTGTATTTCTGTAGCTGTCTCAATTGGCATAATTTTTGCATAGGTATAGACAGTCAATTGTTCATCTTGTTTGGCAATCAGGATTTTTGCTTGTGTGAGTGCTGATTCGTTATTGATCTGACCAGCTAAAATTAAATTTTCGCCCAAGCTAGCAGTTACCAAGTTGCTATTTGGCAGTTTTTCGTGCAATAGCGTAGTAAGATGCTGACTATCGGAAGAGGGAGCTGATAGTGAATATGCGGCGACTCCGGCAACTGTAGCAACTGTTACCGCACACCCGGATAATGCATTTGCCAGAATGCCACCTGCAAGCAATAGAGGTAACAGCTTATAACGTTTCATGATTTTATTCCAATTTGTTAGTGGGACTCACTGAGTTTTACGGATGATTCTTTATTCATAATCATGGTCGTAGCTGATTCAGTCGTTGTTTGCGGCGTTGTGGTTGTACATTCTTTTATTTCCCCATCACTATTGATTGCGCTACGCTTAAATTTACAATTGATTACCCCCTGATTGGTTGTCATTAAGTCAATTGTTTCGGAACCGCGGAACAAACGCACCATTCCACTATGGGTGTCAATTATGTCACAATGTTTAAGGACATTTTCACGAGTTGAGCTCTCGCTGATTACATAGTTGCCGCAACGAGGTGCTGCTTTGGTCAAGTCAAGAGGGTATTCGGTCGCTTCGGCAATTGAAATACCCATTGCCACAAGCATTAATGCTAAACAGGTTTTGGTTTTCACTATTAATCCTTAATAAAATATTGGTAGCCGCTATTTTAACGAAAATAGAGCAAAAAGATTCCCAGCAAAATTGCTGGGAGTATTATTGAATTGCATAAAGTACGTGGCTTTATTTATTCGGTGCTCTTTTTGGAACCAGTTTTTAGATATGAGTTAGCGTCATTATCCAAGATAATAAGCCGTGGAATACACAGACTTCGAGGAATAATGTAATGGAAATTTTTTTGCCGGCAATATTCAACCAATAATTTTACCGAAGCACCACATAAGTCAAATTTAGGTAAGATTGATTGGGTGATGGTTTTAGTAATGCTACCGCGGCTAATTTCTAGTATTTGAGCGACCATTTCCTGAGTTGCGCCTAAAAGCAATAAAAACAAAATTTCATGCTGGCGGGTAGTTAGTGCCTTGGGAAGCTGAGCAGGAATAGTATTTTTTTTATGTTTAGTTTGATGAATTTTTTCCAGTGAATCTCGAAACTCTTGGATGCCAAACATTGAATAATTGGTCGTGGTTCCCAAAACGGCTACGACATCGCCATTGGGCATAAACAACGGTATAAAAGTAGTTAGTAAAAAACTATCAAATACTTTATTAAATGGATGTACCAGTAACGTACTAATTGGACGTTTTAAATCTACAACCGCTTTACGAACAGCGGCTAATTTAAAGCGGAGTTCAAACATGGTTCGGATATTTTGTTCAAACTGTGAAGAAACATCCGCTGGTAGCGTGCGGCGGTAAAGAATATCTTTTGCCGGAACATTCGAAACATCTTGCCATGAATCGTAACCAAAAATATGTGCTAATTTTTGGGTGGTTAAAATAATATTGTCATCATAATCATAAATGGTCGAAATAATATCCTGATTAACCATTGCCTGAAAGGCTGGTACTATAGTATTTTTGATATAATCATCGCATTTATTGGCAGAATTCATTTCCTGTCACTTACGCTATTGGATTTGTTTTTTTGGTTAATAAACAATCCGCGAGTCCTCTGCTGGCAGAGCTCAGCTAAGCGCTGATAGTTTATATCGCTAGATCTTTGTATTAACTTTAGCATGTAGCAATATTTAATCCCATAGTCACAGCGCTGATTAAGGATTAACTTATTATCTGATGAAGAATAACAGCTTTCAGACTGTGCTAAGGTTAAGACATCTTGGGCACTTAGCTCAGAAAATTTATTATGATAGTAACTATCAGGTTTAACATCCATTATTTTAGTAATGTTGTTACCGGTTCCGCAATAACGATAGACTTGGTAATCACTATCATCGCTGTATTTACGTGAATCAATAAATTTTAAGATAACACAGGTTTGAGTCTTATTAAGAGAGGCATCGATTAATGCTTCATAATTTCCAACTTCCTTGATAACCCGTTGTGAATTATTTGAAATTTCAAGCAATGTGTAAATTTTATCATCACCAATTATTTCAGCATCAAAGATAATGACGATTTTTTGATTACTTAAAATAAATGCGTAAATAATAACCGGATTATCAATTTGAGCAAAAGGTAATTGGTTTAAAAATAGACTATAATGTTTGGTAGCCGGATTATAGATCGCAGATAGTTCACCATAAGGTAAAAAAATAGTATTTTGGGTTAAGTTTATCATGTGAATATGCTGATGGATTTTACTTAACGATAGTGATTCACTATAATCTGATTTTGATAGCAATGGCGAATTTAACTGCTCTTGAATAATGTCGCTGGCAGTAACCATTGCCAGTGATTCAACTGCATTGCTTGAAACCGAGTTTTTAGATACAGTTTGTTCATTGTTATGATAACGTGTAGCAAAAATGACAAAAACCATTATCCAAAATAAGATAATAATGGCAAACCCCCATGGGATTTTTTTGGTTAAAGTATTTATATTTGTCATCGTCGTATATTTGAAAACTGTAAATAATGTAAATGGCTATATCTGTGATTTTACCTTACCAAATATCTATATAGCAACCAAATTAGATCCAAAATGTGAATATTAATTGTAAATCTTAAAACAGTTTCTGTAATTGTTTGGTTATTTATGTAGTATATTGTAACATGAATAAGTGCTGGATGACTAAACTTTCCTAAATCTGAACTCAATATTCATCACTTTACGATTTTCTTTATGCTCAATTAAATCCAAAACTATATCCGATTTGGTATTTATTTCATTGATGGCAATATTTAGTACCTTGCGTTTAAAATTACTGTAAATCTCATAGGTTCCAGGCTCAATTCCTAATAACTCTTTAATTTTTTCCAGTCTAAAAACTATTCCTGGAGTATTTTTATCATAATAGGTCAAAATAATATCGTAGATTAAGGTTGAGTAGCTGGAAGTAAAACTAGCCGAATATTTCCACCGTCCGCCGATGTATTGTTGCTTGATATAAAGAATAAAAGGTATTAAGCGATAGCTAAGTTCCATGGCAACTTGTTTGTTATGACGATTATAGGTGTAGGCGGAAATAAAGGTTGTTGCTTCAACTTCTTCAATTTCTCCGGTTGTGGTTAGGCGTTGGGTAATCAAAGTACGATTACAAAAGTCTTCTAGTAGTGTTAATAGTTCTAGTTTGCTGATATTGGGGATAAACCTAGTTAGTAAACCAAAATTACATTCAATGATTTTATTTTGCTTATTTACAAAACTTATTTGGTCATTGGCTTTTACATGCTTCATGATGAATGCCATTAAGGTAATGTGTGCTGGAGTAGGTAAATATTTATAACTAGAGGTGGTTATTCCATCGGGATGAGTTACCACGCGTATTGCGGCTAGCATAGAGCTCCTTTAAAATTTAGAAATTAAGTGGCTAGAGTTCAGATACTTATTGTATAATGTAGGTATCGGATACTAATTGAGTACTATTGGTATCTTTTAAGTATCGCTTTGTATTGGTTGTATAAATCGTACTTTATCTGGAACTACTATTGTATAGTATTATATCATAAAATTGGCTTATTTTTTGATATCTTTGTAATCGTTTGATGTGGTGAGATAAAAATTCCAGCTTGTTTGTTTGGTATCAGATTAATAATTTAGTGGTATCGGATACTATCTAATAAGCTTTGTTGTTTGTGAAAGAATATTAAAAAAATGGTAAAAGAACAATTATTGAAGTTGTATGGTTATATGGTAGCTTCCCGCGAGTCAGATTTGATTGAGTCTGAGTTGGTAAATAGCGGCGAGGCAAATTTTTTGGCTTCCAGTCGTGGACACGAAGGGAGTGCCATCGTTGCCAATTTTTTGAAACCCGAAGATTGGCTGCATTGTCATTATCGCGATAAAGCCTTGATGTTGGCGCGCGGCATTTCTAATGAAATGTTTTTTTATAGTGCGCTAGCCAAAGCTGAATCACATTCGGCCGGCCGGCAGATGGTTTCGCATATGAGTGATCCGGCATTAAATGTTTTAAGTATTGTCGGACCGGTTGGCAATGGAGCGCTGCATTGTGTGGGAATTGCGGCAGCAGTGAAAGATGATCCGGCGCGTCCGATTGTTTATAGTGCCGTTGGTGATGGATGTTCTCAGCAAGGTGAGTTTCTGGAAGCGATCGGCGAAGCTAAACGCAGTGAATTACCGGTATTATTTTTTATTCATGATAACAATCTGGCAATTTCAACCCGTACTGAAGGTAAAACCTTTTTTTCTTTGCCAAATGGTGCCAATCCCCGTAGTTTCTACAATATTCCAATTAGCTATTTAGATGGAACTAATCCGCTATCTCAGTTGGATGCGCTGCAAGTAGTTATTGAGAATATGCGCGCCAATCGGCAGCCGCAGATAGTGGTATTTAAAACTGAACGCCTGGATAATCATTCTAATGCCGATGATCAAAAATTATATCGCAGCGATAGTGAATTAAATGACGGAAATAAACGCGATCCGTTGATAACCAGTTACGATTATTTATTGCAGCAGGGGATAACCGCAGAAGAAATCGCTGCCGTCAAAACCGAGGCTATTTTAAATACCCGTAACGCGCTGGAAACCGCTCGGTTGGGTTCTCAACCGCAAACGGTTACGACGGCTGAATTAGCCTTAGATGCTACGATTAATCCGTTAACGGCGAGTGAATATCGTGGCGATTTTAATCAGGAAGAGCGTTTGACGATGCTTGCTGCGATGCGGCGGGTGTTTGAGCAGCAATTAGCTAATGATCCACGGGTATATATTACCGGTGAAGATGTTGAAGATGGTAAAGGCGACGTATTTGGAATTACCCGTGGATTATCAACCCAATATCCGGGGAGGGTAGTAAATAGTGCATTGAGCGAATCAACTATTAGCGGCATGGCTTGCGGAATGGCGTTGGCCGGCAAAAAACCGGTGGCATTTATTCAATTTGCTGATTTTTTACCGCTGGCGTATAACCAGATTATGTCTGAAATGGGAACGATGTTCTGGCGGACCAATGGCAGTTGGCAAACGCCGGTAATTGTTTTTGCTGCATGCGGTGCTTATCGGCCGGGACTGGGGCCTTTTCATTCGCAAACCAACGAAGCTACTTTTGCGCATATTCCGGGAATTGATGTGTTTATGCCATCGAATGCTGCTGATGCTGCCGGAATGCTAAATGCCGCTTTTAAATCCAATCGACCAAGTTTATTTTTATATCCTAAAAAACTCCTTAATAATGGCAGCGTTGCCGATACCACTTCTTATGATGTCGCCAAACAACTGGTACCGGTTGGCAAAGCTCGGATAGCTAAAACCGGTAATGATATTACTTTAGTTGGCTGGGGTAATACCGTCGCTTTATGCTTGGAAGCCGCCGAAGCCTTGGAAAGTTGTGGTGTTGCCGCAGAAGTTATTGATTTACGTACTATAAAACCTTATGATGTTGCGACAGTGGTTGCTTCTGCCGAAAAAACCGGATACTTGGTGGTAACCCATGAAGATAATCTAACCTGTGGTCTAGGCGGCGATGTAATGGCAAGCGTCGCTGAATTGGCTAACCGTCCGGTCAAAATGAAACGGGTCGCGCGGGCAGATACTTATACCCCGTGTAATTTTGTTAATCAATTAGAATTGTTGCCTTCATTTGAAAAAATTCTGACCGCTGCTAGTGAGCTACTAGATTTAAATCTCGAATGGGAAGAGGAAAAAAATTACGATCCGTCACTATACACCGTTGATGTGATTGGTGCCAGCCCATCCGATGAAAGCGTGATTATTAATGTTATCCATGTAAAACCAGGCGATGAAGTAAATTCCGGTGATGTTTTGGTTGATATTGAAGCCAGTAAATCTGCTGGTGAAATATTAGCGCCATGTAAAGGTATCGTCGAAGAAATTTGTGTGGAGCTGGAAGAAAAAGCCTTGGTTGGCAAACCATTGGTGCGAATTCGACTTCCGCAGGGGGTGGTAAAAGTTGCGGCCAACAAATCACGTAAGCCACTACTGTCCAGAAAAGATGGTAAAGCTCAGATTGCCGCTAAACCAGCTAATGATTCGGTGAAGTTGGGTGGCGTTGGAATCCATGTGCCCCAATTTAAAGCTGGCTCAAAAATCGTTGGTAATGATGAGCTTTTAGCCTGGTTCCCAGATTTTACCAATGATGACATTATTCAGCGGACTGGAATTAAGCGCCGCAATTGGTTGAAAGAAGGGGAGAGCGTTGTTGATTTAACTTTTGATTCAGCTAGAGCCGCGTTGGAAGCTAAAGGTCTGACACCGAATGACATTGACATGATTATTTGTGCGACCTGTAGCCCAGAGAGACTTCAGTCGCCAGCAGTAGCGTGCTTGGTGTTAGATAAATTAAATCAAGTTTATGGTAATCGCAGTATTCCGGCTTATGACATAAATGCAGCATGCAGTGGCTATCTATACGCGTTGCAGATGGCGGAAGATTATTTACGGATGCGTCCTGCCGCCCGGGTCTTGGTTTTAACCGCGGAATCGATGTCACGGAGAACTAAACCGACCGATTTTGAAACGGCTTTCTTATTTGCCGATGCCGCTAGCGCGACGATTGTCTGCGGTGAAGATCATCTGGATGAGTGTGTTGCCGATATTAGTCAAATTTATTTGAGTGCCGATGCCGAAGATGGAGCGATTTTGAATATTCCGACTGATATTACCGATGGAATTACCATGCAAGGTAAGAAATTGTTTAGTATTGCGGTAAAAACCATGTCAATGGCGATTCATAAATGTTGTCAATTAGCTAATGTTGAGGTTTCGTCAATTAATTTGGCAGTGCCGCATCAGGCCAATCAACGGATTTTAAGTGCGGTAGAAAGCCGTTTAAAATTACCTGAAGGAATTATGTTTAGCAATATTGCCGAATATGGTAATACGTCTTCATGTACTATTCCGATTGCCTTAAATCAGGCATTAGCCGAGAATAAACATCAACAAGTTATTGCCTTGTGTGCCTTTGGCGGCGGATTTACCTCTGGTGCGGCGTTATTGAAGTTACGCTAGTAAATAAAAAGACCATCAACTGAAACCGTCATCCGCGACAACGCCGGTATGGTGATGTGAGAGGCCGGGCAGCGTAAGCGCCCGGCCTCTTGATTGCCAATCCTTTTGCTTAAGTTCTGGCTAAATTATAGCTGATATTTTATTTATGCTAAGTAGATATACTAGGATTATCGCTTACGCTGGTGGTGCTCACCAAATAACTGTCAATTTGACCAATGGCTTCTGTAAATTAATTTCTACTGGGCTATCGTGTCGTTTCACTTTCTACCTAAATGGCTATTTTTGCCTTTGCCTCAGTTTTTTTGCTGCACTGACTGCAATTTTCGGAAAAATTGTATCACATATCAAATTCTAATTTAGCCAACTTTTATTTGTACTGTAGAATATATTTGGCAATATGCTGAAATGATTATATTTTATCTTCTTTGCAAAAATGGGAATTAACTATCCATATTTGGGAAACCGAATATTTTTGGGCGATGATACTATACCGCCATGAAGTTGAAAAACCGTCTCAGTAGCAAATTAAATTTCTTTAACTCAATGGAGTAGAACATGAAAAATAAATTAGTAACTACCTTAATGCTCTCAGGAATTATGGCAACAACCTTGGTGGGATGTAATTCAGGTGCAAGTGGGAATACGAATACTCAGGGAGCATCTACTCAAGCAATCTCAAATGCTAATCAGGATGCCTCAATTGGAGGTGTTGCTTCAGTTTTAATGGACTTTGCTTCTTCAACACTAAACGAATACATTGATGGCACGGTTGGCAAAGTTGTCTGGAATCTGATTTCTGGTGGAAGCATTAACGGCAACAGTGGCCAAGCAACACATCAGGCATTGACAGCTATCGGCAATCAATTAAACAGTGTAGAAAATACTTTATCTCAGCAAAACGAAGTGTTGCAAACTACCTATAATGCCATTGAATCTGCAGCATTGGGGAGTTCAGATACTGAATTATCGCAAATGAATACTATTTTGGTGGATAATAATTCAGATACTAATGGTTGGATTACAAAAGTAACTGCGCCACTTGGTCAGCAAAACATGAATGCAGCAATAAATAGTTTTACGGGCTACAGTCAGAGCAGTATGGGTGAAAGTATCTCAATTGCCTTGCAAAATGCTTCATCAACATTTAACACTAATGTTACTAATATTGCAAGTCAAGACAGTTTTGAACAATTTTTATCCTGCGATGAAAATAATGCCACAGCGACATATGACGTTACTAATCTTCAAGCCACTCAAAAGGAGCACCAGCAAGCAAGCTTAGCTGCAAATAACTGTGCAGTAACAAATTTTCTTAATGATGCTGTAACTAAATATGCTATTACTCAATTAGCACAAGGGAATAATATTTTTTATACGACACAGGGATTTGATCAGGCGTTGGATCTGGTATATTTACAAATTGTTGATGCCTTAACCCAAGCTTATGCCGTAGATCAGGTTCGCTTATATCTTGGGCTGCCTGTCACAAATCCTTCAAAGGATACGCGTGTTTCAGCACCAGTGGTTATTCCGAGTAATGCATATGATAACTATCAGCTTGCGGAATCAGATTTGGCACTAGCCTATAATATGCGCTTAGCAAATTTACAGCAGCTCTTTATGAGTGCAAAAAGCCAGCTATTTAATCAATTTACTAGTGCTATAACTTCAGCAAACATGGTGCAGCAATGTAACCTAAGTTTTGAGTCAGTTGATGCGGTTAGCTATATCAGCCAGAGTAGTGCCGACAATAAAAATAATTACAGTTGGGATGGAACCGCTCTAAGATTACCTTGCAAAAATATACAAGCCGGTACTATTGTTACAACAAGCAATATTCAGCCTTTATGTCAAACGACGAATGGTAGTTATAACCTGCAATCTATAAATGGTTATATCCGATGTGGAGCAGGAAATACTGTGGTTGGAAACTATGGAAATTATTCATCAAGCAATATTCTGAATGCTAGTGTCCAGCCAACTACTAGTGACAGCCAAATTACTGATGCTGAAGTCGCTAATCTATCTTATTCTTTTGGTAGTGGAACGACAGATAGAGGTGATGGAAATATGTGGGTGTATTTTACCGGTGCACCGTTAATTGCTTGGCAATATCTGGGTTATAACAATAATGGCGGTGAAGCTGCGTTTAATAGTGCATCCTCAACCTTTGTTGATATTTATGTTAATACCTATATGTGTATTGATTGTGGTGGCACTAGCGGACAATGGAGTTATGTTGATGATGGTATTCATGCTTATATGATTGGGGCAGAGGTACCAGGTGGTAGTAATTGGGGAACTCCACTCATAGCTTGCTTACCAAATGATAGCAATTGTACATTAAGCTCGGCTTCAAATCCAAATGGACAAGGAAGCTATCCCAATGGAGCAGCAGGTGGCTATGGTTCATATAATAGTCTGGTATTTAGTAATGGTGATGTGATTACAATAACTCAGTTAATGGGACATGGCGATTATAATATCCAAACTTTCTATAATGGACAAAATTCACCAATAAATACCAACTTGGCTAGTGCGTTTCCAAATGTTACTTATGGTGTTAACTAGATAAGCCACTAGTTTGACTAGCAGACTAGATAAGGCTTAATTAAAACCGCCGTATGTGCTACACGTACGGCGGTTTTCTCGATGATGAATATCTATGCAGTCTGAGGATTTAGTTATAGTTGTAGACTTTTTAAATAGCTGCGAAACTCATCGCCAATTTCCGGATGTTTAAGTCCATAACCGATGGTTGCTTCGAGATAACCGAGTTTTGATCCGCAATCATAACGCTTACCCTCAATCACATGCGCAAAAATTGCTTCATAATTAAGTAATGCCGAAATGGCATCGGTTAATTGAATTTCACCGCCGACACCCCGCGGAGTTTTGCGTAATTCGGTAAAAATCCGTGGAGTTAGAATATAACGACCAATCGCTGCTAAATTTGATGGCGCTTCTTCGGGTTTAGGCTTTTCAACCATCTTAGCAATTTTATTGCTCATTGCGGGCTGATCCGATAATTTAACAATTCCATATGAAGAAACTTCTTCATGAGGAACTTCGTTAACGCCTAAAACTGACGAACCGGTTTCTTGATAAACTTTTATCATTTGTGCTAAAGCCCCAGGCTTGGCATCAATCAATTCATCAGCCAAAATTACCGCAAACGGCTCATCACCAACTACCGCACTGGCAGTTAATACCGCGTGTCCCAAGCCCAGTGCTTCAGCTTGACGGATATAGACGCAATTAACATTTGGCGGCAATATATTTTGAACGATTTCCAGCAAGCGGGTTTTATTTTTTAATTCCAGCTCAGTTTCCAGTTCATAGGCTTTATCAAAATGATCTTCAATTGAACGCTTATTGCGTCCGGTAATAAACACCAATTCGGTAATTCCAGCATCAATTGCCTCTTCAACCGCATATTGGATTAACGGTTTGTCAACAATTGGTAGCATCTCTTTAGGGGATGCTTTGGTTGCGGGTAGGAAACGAGTTCCCATTCCGGCAACTGGAAATACCGCTTTGGTTATCTTTCTAGCTAGCATCATTATTTACCGGCAAAAAAATAGTATTCCAGCTGTTGGCGTAAATATTTACGTGCGGCATCATCGGAAAGATTTAGACGATTTTCATTGATTATCATGGTTTGCTGGCGAATCCAGCCCTTCCACGCTTCTTTTGAGACATTCTCAATAATTCGCTGTCCAAGCTCACCGGGAATCGGTGGAAAATCTAAGGCTTCGGCTTCAACGCCAAGTTTAATACAATTTACCATTTTTGTCATTGCTTATACTTTCTTGAAAATTACAGTCGAATTTGTACCGCCAAAGCCAAACGAGTTTGACATTGCATATTGCAAATCTTTACGCTCTTTAGCCACATTGGCAGTATAATCCAAATCGCACTGTGGATCTTGTTCAAAAATATTGATGGTTGGTGGAATAATTCCATCTTTTAATGCCATGATTGAATAGACGGCCTCAATTGCACTAGCGGCACCCAATAAGTGTCCAGTCATTGATTTGGTTGAACTTACCGACAGTTTATAGGCATGTTCACCAAAGATTTTTTTAACCGCATTGGTTTCATTGACATCACCAATTGGTGTTGATGTTCCATGGGCATTAATGTAACCAATAACATCAGGATTTAATTGTGCACTTTTCAAGGCCATAGCCATTGAGCGTGCTGGTCCATCAACCGTTGGTGCAGTAATATGATTAGCATCGGCGCTAGCACCAAAACCAACTATTTCAGCATAAATTTTGGCACCACGAGCTTTGGCATGTTCATATTCTTCCAATACTAACACTGCTGATCCTTCACCCATGATAAAACCATCGCGACCCACATCCCATGGACGAGAGGCCGTTTTAGGATCATCATTACGAGTAGATAACGCTTTCATGGCATTAAAGCCGCAGACACCAATTCCACAAATTGTACTTTCAGCACCACCAGCAATTACTACATCGCAGTCATCTTGCTCAATATAGCGAGCGGCATCACCAATACAGTGATTACTGGTTGCGCAAGCGCTAACCACACCATAATTGACTCCAGTAAAACCGTAGATGATAGATAACTGTCCGGAAATCATATTTACCAATGCACCAGGAATAAAAAACGGTGAAATTCTCCGCGGCCCTTTTTCTTTAAGAACGATTGAATTTTCTTCAATACTTGGTAATCCACCGATACCTGAACCAACAATGGTACCAACCCGTTCTTTATTTAGTGTCGGGCAATTATCCAGCCCGGAATCGCGAACCGCTTGAATTCCGGCTACTGTTCCCACCTGAATGAAACGATCCATCCGACGGGCGTCTTTAGAATCAAGATAGCCTTCGGTAGAAAACCCTTTTATTTCTCCGGCGATTTGAGTTGCCAAATTGCTGGCATCAAACAAACTAATGGTATCAATACCGCTAACGCCATTGACGATATTATTCCAATTGGTGGCCAAATCATTACCGACCGGGGAAACTATTCCAATTCCGGTTACCACTACACGGCGTTTAGTCATAAAAAACTCCTGAATAAAAAATCAATATTTTAATAAGTTACTCAATCATTGTAATTTTTTGATAAAGTAGCTAAAAATTTACTTTTGCAAATGTTCATAGAGATACAGCCAAGTATCGATAACTGTATCAGGGTTCAAGGAAATTGTTTCAATTCCTTCATCAATTAACCATTTGGCAAAATCCGGATGATCAGATGGTCCTTGTCCACAAATACCGACGTATTTACCTTTACGACGGCAGGCATCAATTGCCAGATGCAGCATTGCTTTTACCGCATCGTTACGCTCATCAAATGAGGCCGCAATAGCGCCATTGGAATCGCGATCAATACCTAGGGTTAATTGAGTCATATCATTGGAGCCAATCGAGAAACCATCGAAATAATCCAGGAATTTATCAGCCAGAATTGCATTGGATGGAATTTCACACATCATATAAATATTTAATCCATCTTCACCGCGAACTAAGCCATTATCGGCTAGTAATTCAATTACTTCATGAGCCTCCTGAGTGGTTCTGACAAATGGAATCATAATCGTGACATTGTTTAATCCCATGATAGTCCGGACTTTATTAATCGCCATACATTCCAGATCAAAACAGTCGCGGAAACTTGGCGCAATATAGCGCGAAGCCCCCCTAAAACCCATCATTGGATTTTCTTCAATCGGTTCATACAATTTACCACCGATCAAATTTGAATATTCATTGGATTTGAAATCCGACAAGCGGACAATAACTTTTTTGGGATAAAATGCCGCCGCGATGGTTGCAACACCTTCGGCTAATTTATCAACGTAATATTCAACCGGGCTAGGATAGCCGGAAATCTTCTCAGTAACCGTGGTTTTTAACGGTTCCGGCAATGAATCGTATTCCAATAATGCCTTAGGGTGAATACCAATTTGGCGGTTAATGATAAATTCCAAACGCGCCAGACCGACACCAAAATTCGGGATTGTTGAAAAGTTAAAGGCCAATTCCGGATTGCCGACGTTCATCATAATGTCAACTGGTAATTTTGGCATGTTAACCACATCAAGTTCCATTCGTTCAATGCTCAAATGTCCGCTATAAATATGACCGGTATCACCTTCACAGCAAGAAACCGTAACTTCTTGACCTTCTTTTAATATTTCGGTGGCATCTTCACAGCCAACGATCGCCGGGATGCCCAATTCGCGGGCAATAATCGCCGCATGGCAGGTTCTACCACCGCGGTTGGTCACAATTGCCGCGGCGCGTTTCATTACCGGTTCCCAATCCGGATCGGTCATATCAGTTACCAGAATATCACCACCACGCACATGATGCATTTCGGAAATATCTTTAACTAAGCGAACAACTCCAGTAGCCGCTTTTTGACCAACCGCCCGCCCGGTAACCAATACTTCGCCACGCTCGCGCAAATGGAACCGAATCTGTTTTCCACCTTGTTGTTCCTGTGATTTGACGGTTTCCGGACGCGCTTGTAAAATATAGATTTTATTATCAAAGCCGTCTTTACCCCATTCAATATCCATTGGGCGACCGTAATGTTCTTCAATAATCATGGCAAATTTACCAAGCTCAATCACGTCTTCATCGGTAATTGAAAAAGTATTGCGTAGATTACTTGGTACACCGGTTGTCTGAACTGATTTTCCCGGGACATTAGCATCGGTAAATTCCATTTTCATGGCTTTTGAGCCAATGTTTTTACGGATAATCGGATGATTTCCGCTGATTAGATTGGGTTTATAAACATAAAATTCATCGGGATTAACCATACCCTGAACAACACACTCGCCCAAGCCATAGCTGGAGGTAATAAATACCACTTGGTCAAATCCGGATTCGGTATCAACAGTAAACATTACTCCGGAACTAGCTGTATCCGAACGCACCATTTTTTGAATACCCGCTGATAAATAAATTTGCGAATGATCAAAGCCCTTGTGAACCCGATAAGCAATTGCGCGGTCGTTGTACAATGATGCAAAAACTTGTTTAACAGCTGATTTTAAATTATCAAATCCGCGAATATTTAAAAAAGTATCCTGTTGTCCGGCAAATGAAGCATCCGGCAAATCTTCGGCAGTCGCCGATGAGCGGACAGCAACCGAAATATCGTTGCCATAGCGGTGGGTCATTTCCTGGTATGCTTGTGCTAAATCTTGTTCAAAATCTTCCGGAAATTTGGCTTCTAAAATTGAATTTTGAATTTGTTTGCCGGCTTTGGCTAAATCAATTACGTTATCGACATCCAAAACATCTAAAATTCCATCAATTTGTTGCTTTAAATTATTATGATCCAAGAAACGCTTATAAGCGTCAGCTGTGGTTGCGAAACCGCCGGGAACCCGAATACCTTTACTATCCAATTGTGAAATCATTTCTCCGAGGGAAGCATTCTTACCACCAACTTCGCCGACATCCGTCATTCGTAATTGTTCAAACCAAATAATATTTTTCATCGTTCACTAATCCCTTCAGAATAGCATATTAACTATTAAAATGATCATACTGATAACACTGGATAAAGGTTTATCTCCGTGATAATTCCCCGTTCTAAGAGAAATTAAACGGTTTATTTTACCATATGCGCCAAGTACACGGTCGATGTTTTAGTGCTTTATTGCGGTGTATTCCATAGTTGTTGGTAAAGTTTATCGCCAAAAATGGTATAGTTGTCAAAAAAACCGCTAAACCATTGCGATAAAGAAATTCCATGTTTGCGCGCATCAATCATATCGTTATAACTAGCTACACCACCGCTGCGAATAATATGAAATTCGTGATTAGGGCTTAATTTGTGGGTAACTTCGGCGGCAATTGCTGAAATTCGCAATGAGCGTGAATTTAATGATTTACCGCTGATTCCACCACCAAAATTAGCAGTAAAGTAATTAAACACGGACTGTTCATGTGCCGGTAATTTATGCTGATAAAGACCGTAGTCAGTTGAGGTATTACCCAAGGTAATTCCGGCAAATCCCAGTTCAATCAGCCGGGTTACCATCGATTCCACCAGTTGTTCATTGAGGTCGCATGACAGTTTGATAATTAGCGGTTTTTTGCTGGCTAACGGCTGCAACTGATTACCCAGATAATCAATCCGTTCAATCAGATTGCCGGTACTTTTAGCAATATTCGGACAGCTTTCGTTAATTTCAATAAAGTCAACCAGCGGATGTGCCAGATAGCGTTGAATCGAAGTAATTAACTTTTCAAGAGCTGGTTGTTCTGGATAATCCGGTGAGCGCATTACGCTCCAGCCGATTGGAACGCCGGGTGTCTTATTGGTAGTTATTGGTTTGCGGCTAAGTATTTCATCGCCTAAATTGGGTAAACCCATAAAATTTAGTGCCATGCCACTTTGAGGCAGGCTAATAAACGGATGGGTAATGTGTTTTTTGCTATTACCATGGCGCGGGTTGGTAGTTGAAGTTCCGCCGAGATAAAATCCTGCCCCAATTTGTGCCATAAAATCATAGCCTTCACCATTTTTAAACATACCTGCCGAATTACCGAGCGGGCTTCTAAAATTGATACCCCACAGCGTAGTGCCGTGCTCTTTAGGAGGCGTATAGTTGATTGTCGGTTGATGGATTAAAAAATGCTCCATGAACAATTTTCGTCCAGAGGAAGCAATTTTAATCTGCAGCCAGTTGGGTAAGCGACGAATCAGCGGTAGGGCGCGATGGTAATTTTGTGCCAGCAGTTGGGGATTCATACTTAATTTTCTCGATTAGAAATGGTTTAAATCAAATAGTTGGTGTCCGCTATAGACATAGCGCGGGAATCCAATTAGCTCCCGACCGCTAAATGGTGACCAGCCGCATTTGGTTGCCAAATTTGCATCGGTTAATATCCGTGAGTTTTTGATATCGACCAGCACTAAATCGTCATTATCCGGCAGATTAAAAATCCGTTTAGGATTAGTGTGCAATAATTCGATAATTCGCGCCAATGAAATTTTACGATTGCGCCAAGCGGTTAATAATAATGGCAGCGTAGTTTCAATTCCCGGAACTCCCGAAGGACATTTGCACAATGGCTGGGCTTTTTCATGCAGTTGATGGGGAGCATGATCCGAACCAATCGTGTCAATTATTCCATCATTTATCGCCTGCCAAAGATATTTTTGTTCCTCAGGGTTTCTTAATGGAGGATTCATTTTTGCCCGCCCACCTAATCCGGCATAATCATCGGTATTCAAAAACAAATAATGCGGGCAGGTCTCAACATACACTGGCACGCCGCGAGCTTTGGCTTTTCTGATTAATTCCAGCTCGCCATGGGTGCTGACATGGAGAATATAGGACGGAACCTGATATAATTCACTTAAATAAATTACCAGTTCAACGGCAGTTATGGCCGCCTCCGGTGAACGGATTAGCGAATGGGCCGAATAATCACTGGCATCTTTGAAGCGTTCCAGATTTTGGCGAATGATTAGCTCGTCTTCGGCATGCAGTGCTATCAATAAACCATGGGCTTTTGCCAGCGCATATATCGCATGTAAAGAACTTTCATCATCCATCAACAAATCGCCGGTGGACGCGCCCATGAATACTTTGATTCCAACGATGTCATCTTTAACTTTGACTATTTCCTGAAACTGATTCTTGTCGGCGCCAAAAAACAGTTTATATTTTAACGGAATGTTTACTTCCGCCAATTGTTGATTGATAATCTGCTTTTTATGCTGGAGGCGTTCTTGGGTGGTGGTTGCCGGTTTGGTATTAGGCATGTCAAATACTGTGGTTATGCCGCCTTTAAATGCGGCTTTGGAGGCGTGTTGCCAGTCCTCTTTATCTTCCATCCCCGGAACCCGAAAATGTACGTGTGGATCAATTAATCCTGGGAGCGCCAATAAATCATTACCATTAATAGTTATTTCATCTGTCGCGGGTAACAGCAGATTCTGACGGGTTTCGTCAGGCATTAAGACATTGGTTATTTTCAGCACGGTATAAATCCTTAAATATAACAGAGTATTTTTCGGCGGAGCCAGCGTCGCGAGACACGCCTCAGTGCTCTAAAGTCTAAACAGCAAAGATGCAGAAAATTCTTCGCGAATAGTGACTATTGGATATTAAATTCGGTCAAATTACTCAATGCATAGCTGTTTTCACAATAATGACAACGCGCAATTAATTCATTGCCTTTGAGTTGCATCTGGAAGCGTGATTTATATTGGTGCGAAATGCAGCGGTGATTCGGGCAAATTACCAATTCATTCACCTCTGGTGGTAATTGAATTTGAGTTTTGCTAACTACCTGATAATTTTCAATAATACTGTACATTGCGCCACGGGCAAATATGCCAATCAGCTCCAGTTCCGCTGGTGACAGACGATAATTTTCTATTTTAATTAAGTCTTTTTTGCCCATCTTTTTGCTGCTTAGATTAAGCCCGATTCCAACCGGATGCTTAATATTGTCCAATTTGAGCAGCTTGATTATATACCACGCGCTGCCCGGTTGTAAATGATCAAGATTAATGCCATTTTCAATCCGCCCAATCTTTTTTTCCATTTAGTTATCTCCAAAAACAGTATCAAGTAATGCCTGACGAACATAGAGCCCATTTTGTGCCTGCTCAAAATAATAGGCATAGGGTGTGTCATCAATTTCCACTGGTAATTCACTTAAGCGCGGTAGGGGATGCATAATCCGTAAATTCGCTTTGGCTTTATTTAAGGTGTTTAGATTTATACCATAATTACAATCAACAACTTCGGCAATGCGTTCTTTTTGCAGGCGGGTTAAATATAAACAGTCCAATTCGGAAATTACTTCTTCAGCCTCTTTATGCAGCGAAAAGCGATAACCATTTTCGGTTAATTCACTTAGTTTAACCTTGCCTAGCTGTAACGCATCAGGCGCAATCAGATACAAGCGCATATTAAATAATTTGCTGGCATGTATCAGTGAATGAATGGTACGGCTGTATTTTAAATCACCCATTAATCCCAATTTTACGCCTTCCAAAGTTCCCTGACTATCCAAGATTGAAAATAAATCCAGTAAAGTTTGTGTCGGATGTTGATTGGCGCCATCACCGGCATTGATTACCGGGATATTCATAATTTCCGAAGCTAGGCGAGCAGCGCCATCATTAGGATGGCGCATAATCAATCCATCGGCGTAGCAATTGAGCATTTTTAAGGTATCACTAAAGCTTTCGCCTTTTTGGCTTTGCGAGGTAGCATTACTGTCGGCAAAACCGATAATTTTCCCATCGAGGTAGGAAATTGCAGATTCAAAAGATAAACGGGTACGGGTCGAGGCTTCAAAAAAACACGATGCAATAACTTTACCGCTGAGGGTGTTTTTTCTTAGCCCTTTTTTAAATTGACCAGCTAATTGCAACAATTCCATAATATCGCTTTTGCTTAGATCCTGCAGGCTAATCAAACCTTGTTGTTTTAGTTTTGAATTCATTGACAGACTCCTTTTTAATTAATCGAGGCTAGGGCTAGCTGCCGTTCTGTTGCTGAAATTCGCTGATTTCTAAACAGTATCTCAATCACGTCGATTAAGGTAGTTATAGCATGCAGTTTATAGCCGCGACCAGCCAAATTTTCACGACCGCCTTGATTCCGTTCCAAAAAGCAGACTATATCCGAAACAACGATTTGTTCATCTTCCAAAACGGTAGTGGTTTCGGTGATACTCATTCCGGTAGTGACCACATCTTCAATGATGACGCAGTTGTCATTCGGATTATAAACACCTTCGAGGATTTTTTTGGTACCATATCCCTTGGCTTCCTTGCGTTTTAAGAGCATTGGTATTTGTCGGTCATAAGCAATAGCACTGGCAAATGCCAACGCCGAATAGGGTACTCCACAAATATGGTTATATTTTAAAGAATCCAGTTTTGCCGATAATAACTGACAAAGACTGCGGAAAATTGGCGGGTAGGAAATTGCGGTGCGAATATCGGCATAGATATATGAAGTTTTGCCGGACTTGAGGGTGAATTCCCCAAATTTAATCATTTGTTTATCAAACATATCCAATATCAGTTGCTCTAACATTGCGGTTCCTTTTCGGCAAAAAAAAACCCACCCTACGGTGAGCAGTCAAATAATGAAAATACCAGCTACGCTGAATTTTAACAGCGAAGTACATTTTTTTCGGCTGGAAATTGGTATTAAAACGTTAGCGGTTAAATTCATCATCATCTCAAGTTATAAAAATTTGCGGATTATAGCATAAGCTTATACTTCCGTGGCAAAATAAATTAGTATGAAGGCTGGCTTTTAGACAATGGTCTATTCGTCGGGTAATTATCGGTTTTACTGAATTATAATAATGATAGAATAGCTCCCGGTAAGCTTTATCCAATTCAAGCGGATTTTTTGCGATTGATTAAGTAATATTAGTGTAATAGCCGCTATAAAATAAGTTAAATTTCAGGAGGATATATGAAACGTAGTCCACTTTTGGTACTAATCGTGATGCTGACTTTTTTTGCAATTTCTTTTTTAACCAATATTCTCGGACCGATTATGCCAGCCGCAAATGCCAGCTTTCATATGTCGCTAGGATTAGCGGGCTTCTTGCCGTTTGCTTTTTTTATTGCCTATGGTGTAGGGTCGTTGCCAACCGGTTATTTTACCGATATCTATGGAACTAAACGAATTACGTTATTGGGGATGCTGTTTGCGGTAATCGCATGTCTGATTTTTACTTTTATGCCATCATTACCGGTTTATTTACTATCACTGTTTTTTATGGGGTTGGGAATGGCCTTGTTACAGGTAGTAATTAATCCGTTGCTGCGAGCGGCTGGCGGTGAAGAACATTATTCATTTTTCTCAGTGATGGCGCAAATGATTTTTGCCTGTGGTTCTTTTGGTTCGCCATACGTTTATTCTTATCTAGTACAAAATTTGCCATCAGCGTCAAGTGGGATGCTGAAAATTTTAGCAGTTGCCGCACCAACCACCATGCCGTGGGTAGCCTTTTACTTGGTATCCGGAATAATGTTTGCAATTTTACTGGTGATCATTGGGATGGTTAAATTTCCCAAAGTTGAACTTAACGCCGATGAAAAAGTTGAAGGATTGGCAATCATTCTTGAACTATTTAAAAATAAGATTGTATGGGTCTATTTTATTGGTATTTTTGCCTATGTCGGAACCGAGCAGGGAGTAGTAGTGTGGATTTCAAAATTTTTGGAAACCTATTATCAGGCTAACCCCGACACCATTGGTGCTCATATTTCGGCATTATTCTGGGCTGGGCAGGCTTTAGGGTGCTTGATTGGATTAATTTTGATTAAACTGATGGATCAACGGATTTTATTGGCAAGTTTTATTATTGCTGGAATGATTATTTTAAGTTTAGCATTATTTGGTGACTACCAAATTGCACTGTGGGCTTTCCCGACCTTTGGTTTCTGTACATCCGTCATGTATCCCGGAGTATTTTCACTGGGATTAAATTCGCTGTCAAAAAATCATGGTACGTTTGCCGGGATTTTATGTACCGGAATTATTGGCGGTGCGGTCATTCCATTTGCCGAGGGGCTTATCGGTGATGTAATTGGATTGAAATTTGGTATGTGTTTGGTTTATTTGACCTTGGCCTATATGTTGGCAATTGCTATTTTTGCACGTCCATTAGTTAAAAATAAAACAATTTTCTCAGCAAAAGGAGCTAATTAACCATGGTTACTAAAGTAATCGGTATTGACCTAGGTGCCAGCAATGTTCGTGCCGGATTAGTTGTTGATGGTCAGATTCTTCGCCATGCCAAAGCCAAGCTTCCGGAGGGTAAAGCTTATCAAGACGTCTTAGATACAATTTATCAATGCATTGATGAAGTACATGAAGCAGACGTGGCGGCGATTGGAATTGGTGTTCCGAGTGTGGTTGATCGTGAAAAAGGGATAGTTTACAATGTTCAAAATATTCCCGAATGGTTAGAAGTTCCGCTGAAAGATATTCTTGAACAGCGCTATGGTTGTCCGGCATTTGTTAATAATGATGCCAATTGTTTTGCGTTGGGAGAGCATTTATTTGGCAGTGCTAAAAACTATCAAAATTTTGTTGGTTTGGCAATTGGTACCGGCATTGGTGGCGGCATTATTAATAATGGCAAGTTATTACGGGATGTTAATTGCGGCTCCGGTGAATTTGGCGAAATGCTGTATCTTGACAGTAAATATGAAGACTATTGCAGCGGGATGTTCTTTTCGCTAAAATATTCTTCGACCGGTGAGGAAATATTTAATCGTGCCAAAGAGGGGAATGTCGCGGCTTTAGCTATTTGCAGTGAGTTTGGGCATCATTTGGGTAAATTAATCTATTCGGTTTTGCTGGCCTTTGATCCTGAAGTCATCCTGTTAGGCGGTTCAATTGCAGGTGCTTACGAATTATATCGTGATGCTGTTTTTGACGAGCTAGCCAAATTTCCATATCCGCGCACCATTCAACGCTTAAAGATTATTTGTACCGCTACTGCTGATATTCAGATTTTGGGAGCGGCGGCACTGTATTTTGATGATATTGCGGAATAGCAGTTATGAATAGTGTTTGATAGAAATTAATAGCTGACAATTCCATTTTGTGTTTATCAGCTATTATAAAAAACATGGAGATTGTGGCGGTACTAGTGGCGTATTTTGGTTACGTAATTAAGGGTAGCAAAAAACGCCCCGATCATCAAACTAATGATAATGAATAATAATGGAAGAGTTAAATTATTATGAGTTGTAGATGACTCCAAAATCTCAATAACAATTACTGCACACCCCATATTAACAAAATTTAGTACTGCCGAAGCATTGCTTTTATCTTGATTTTTACTTAATGCAATTGCTGAGCCATTGCTAAAAATTAAGGTTAGTCCAATATAGACTAAACCAGTTGGTATAAATAAACTAAGTGGATTGCTGGGAGCAAAATACATACTCATGGCTAGAATTAAACTGCAAATAAAACTTAAGATTAGACCAATTTTTAATATTGAGGTTTTGCTAATATATCTCCCCATCTGATTGGCAATTATAGAGCCAATAATCATCCCGATTACTGGAATAAAATTATATTTACCATATTGTTGCGGAGTTAGCTGCATAATTGTACCTTGGGTCATAAAAGGGGCA
The DNA here is from genome assembly GCA_964488065.1 of uncultured Neisseria sp. Taxonomy (GTDB): domain Bacteria; phylum Pseudomonadota; class Gammaproteobacteria; order Burkholderiales; family UBA11063; genus Aquella. The sequence continues at coordinate 17,755 of CAZATM010000138.1, read as the reverse complement.
AGTGCTGCAAAAGCATAAATTATTGTTGTCGCACCACCAACCATTAAGCCGCCTAGAACAGTATTAATGTTTTTTAACTGCGTTAGGTAATTGGTTAATATTCTTGAGGGGCGAATCGCTTGATGGTTTAATTCAGTAATAATTTCAGGTAGTTGAATTGCTAATAATAAAGTAATTACGCCATAGACAATTGCAAAATAAAACGGTGAAACCCAGCTAATTTGACTTAATAACCCGCCGATAAATATTCCAATTCCTGGCATTATAGCGAAAGCAATTGACAGTATACCAATGCTTCTACCGATGTTTTCTGACGACGATAGTTTACTGCAAATTGCAAATGCTAATGTCAGTCCAGAACCAGCGCCCAAAGCCATAATTACACGCCCAACCAGCATTAAATCAAATTGATGCAGTAGTGAAGAAAGTATACATAATATACCGCCGACGATACCAGTAGTTATGCCGATGATCGTTGTTTTTCTACTACCAAAATAATTAATTAAAGGACCATAGATTAATTGTCCTAAAGCATAGCCAACTAAATAATAGCTAATGCAGTTTCCAGTAGTATTTTGGCTGATTTTGAAGTACTCTTGAATTAATGGCAGCACTGGTGTACAGATGACTGCGCAGACAGAGCCAAAAGAAATTAACAGCATTAAAGTAATAGTTGTATTGAATCGCATCAGCTAACTCCAAAATATCGAAAATATTATAAAAATTCGGAAAACATAAGAATATTTTCTGGTTAAGGCGCTATTTTAAGCTTAACTAAGTGAGAAAAATAGTAATATTAATCTTAAATATTGTAAAATATCGAAATAATAAAAAAATATCGGTAAAAGGTGTGGTAAACAATGATAAAACTTAAACAAACTTTAACCAGCGAATGTGTTCAACAAATAAGTCAGTTAATTTTGACTGGAGAATTATTACCCGGTGAGAAAATCAAGGGAGAATATCTCAAAAATAAATTACAAGTCGGATTGAGCCCTATCCGCGAAGCTCTATCACGATTAGCAAGTGGTATATTCGTCGAGGCGACAGATAATACTGGTTTTCGGGTTGCGGTATTAAATGAAAGATATGTACTTGATGGCTTTATGAGTTATGCCATGATAGAATCGTTATTGTTAAAAGAGGCAATAGAACATGGCGATGACGCTTGGGAAGCTGAGATAATGGGAAATTTGTACCGATTATCTAAGGTCGAAACAACCAAAAAAGTCTCATATCAACAATGGGGGGAATTAAATAATAAATTTCATGATTCGTTGATAGCTGGTTGTCAATTAGCAATATTGAAGCGAATGAGACAAGAGTGTTTGCTATTTAAAGACTGGTGCTATGGATTAGCGTATCCCTATAAAGAGCGGGCGGTGATGGAAGTTAGCCATGATGAACATGCTAAAATTGCTGAATTAGCATGTGCTCGTAAAACTGAGCCAGCCTGTGCGATATTATATAATCATACCTTGCACAGTATGAATGAAATTAATAAACTTCTAAAGCGACGTGGTATTTATGAATAAAAATAGCTATGAAAAATCATAGCTATCAATCATTAGTGGCATGAAATTATAGGATAGTAATACGGATTATAAACGTGGTTAATGTTTACCTGTGCTGCCAAAACCGCCACTACCACGATCAGATTGATCAAATTCCTTAACCACTTCAAAGCCAACCTGTACCACTGGAACGATAACCATTTGGGCAACCCGTTCCAGAGGATTCAGTGTAAATTCGCTATTGCCGCGATTCCATACCGAAATCATTAGTTCACCTTGATAATCAGAATCAATTAACCCGACCACATTTCCCAGCACAATGCCGTGTTTGTGTCCCAAACCGGAACGCGGCAAAATCATCGCACACAATGAGTTATCAGCAATATGAATCGCGAGTCCGGTCGGAATTAATTCGGTTTGTCCGGGTTTGATTGTTATTGGCGCGCTAATTGCTGCGCGCAAATCAAGTCCGGCAGAACCAATGGTTGCATATTCCGGCAACTGTTCGCTAATTAGTGGATTTAGAATTTTTAGCTGGATTATTGTCATTCGTGATTTACCTTGTCAATTAATACGGTCAGTAACTCAAGCATATAGTTCAAGGATCGATTATCATTATCCAGTAGCGGATTATATTCGGAAATTTCAAAAGCTACCAGCTTACGGCTGTCAAGCTGCCTAACGGTTTTCAAAAATAGGTCTGGTGAAATTCCATCTTCTTCTGGGACGCTGACTGCCATAATTTGCTCGGGATCCAGCGCATCTAAATCTAAGCTAATACCAACATTGCCATTAGTCTGTTGGCTTAAACGCTCAAATTCCTGATTAAATAAATCCATGAAATTTTCATTGGTTAACAGATGGCGATAATAGATTTTAACCCCGAGCTTTTGCAATAACTCCTCTTCCGCTGGCTCAAATGAACGAACTGCAAAATACACTAAATTTTCCGGTTGAATTTTTGCGCTGTGAAAGCCAATGCTGGTCAGCTGTTGATGACCATAGCCCAGAAGATGGGCTACCGGCATGCCATGCAAATTACCACTTTCCGAGGTATCCGGACGATGAGCATCCATGTGGGCATCAACCCAAATTAAGCCTAGTTGGGCATTCTTTTGTGCCAATGCGCCGGCAACGCCACTCCAGCTACCGATCGCGCAAGCATGATCACCGCCAAGCATTAATGGAAATAGCGCCTCTTTCTGTGATGATTCAATGATCTCACCAGCGACCTGTCCAAAATAACTTTGTAACCGCTCTAAATCGGCATTAGTTCCATTATAGTCGTGTATTGAGCTGTCTAATGCTGGAAATTGAGAATGAAGTTTATCTAATATTAATGCGGGAGTTTTTTCACAACCCAAGGCGCGGCCACAATTACCGATCGCACTGCCGATTAATTTAATCCGGCGCCCCATTAGTTTAATACTCCGATCAGATTTTTTGGGTCATGAATTGGCGGCACCATATCAACATCATGTCCGATGCCGTAACGGTTGGCTAAATCATGAGTTAAGCGTAAGGCTGAAAAATCTTCAACGGCAAATCCAACCGAATCAAAAATTGTTACTTCATCAGCCGTTTCACGCCCAACTTTCCTGCCATTAATGATTTCCCATAATTCAGCGTGCATTACTTCAGCAACTTCGGTTGGCGTCAATTGTTGAATTTCACCTTCAATCATTGATTGTTCAGTATATTCTACTACCACCTTGCCGCGGAATAAAATCGATTTTTCCAGTTCAGTTTTGCCTGGACAGTCACCACCCAGTCCATTAACATGAACTCCGGCTTTTACCCAGTCGTTTTCGATAACGATGGCATGAAGTTTACAAGCGGTACAAACAGTGATAATATCGGCGCCACGACAGGCTTCTTCCGCGCTTTCGCAGGCAATTAATTCCAGACCTGAATTTGCCATATTTTTGGCATATTTAACCATTGCTGCCGGATCGGTATCATAATAACGAATGGTCGTTAATGGGCGAACCAATTTATTCGCCAGTGTTTGAAATTCGCTTTGTGCGCCAGTGCCGATTAATGCCATAACCGCGCTATCTTTACGGGCTAAATATTCGGTGGCAATCACAGCGGTGGCGGCAGTTCTAAATGCAGTTAATGTAGTCATTTCGGAAATTAATAATGGATAGCCATGCTTGATTTCATTCATTTGACCGGTAGCAACGACTGTTTGTTTGCCGCTAAATGGATTGGCTGGGTGTCCATTGACGCATTTAAACGTAAAATATTGTTTGTCGGCAGTCGGCATCAATTCTAGAACGCCGCCTGGTACATGTGCCGCATAGCGGGGAGATTTATCAAATTCACCCCAGCGAACGAAATCTTCTTTGATATATTTGATTAAATCAGTCATAAACTGATCAAATCCATGTTTTTCGACAATTTTAGCTAGGTCTTGTACGGTTACTAATTTCATATGTGTCCTTTCGTAGTTGGGTAATATTGTCAATTATTATACCGATTTTATTACTATTCTTCAAGTTAATACTTATTGCACTGCATTATAATTGATGTTACGCTCTTTAGCACGCGTAACATCACATCATAGTTCATTATTGTTATCATTTAACAGTAGCGCTGCCGAAGCCTGACAAATGGTATTGGGGGGAACTTCTTTGGCTATTCCGTTAGGATAACCGCGATAGTTTATACCATAGAGTTTTTGCAGATATGCCAAAAAGCCATCTTTGCCGCAACCAAGCCGTGTTGCCAGATCCTGCCAATTTAGTTGATTGTTTTGGATGGTAACATAAGCTGGCGACCATGCCGCTTCCGCCATTGCCGGCATTTTCGGCAATGCCATATACATCAGATGCTGATAACTAGGCAAATTCTCAGAAAATAATTCGCCTTCCAGCCCAAGAATATTTTGCGGGTTGGCGGTTTTTGCCTGGGTTTGGGTTGCAGCCTGTGCAGCACTTAGTGCGGTATAGGTATCAGCATTCGGGGTTGCCCAGGTGAAGCCCGGTTCGTACATATCGGAAGAATATGCCAGATCAAAATAAGTTTTATCGGCATAGGCGAGAATGGTTGGATAGTTTTTATTGGCCAGATTAACCGCTTGCTTCATTCCCATTGGCTGGGATGGCATCCACACCCACACATGTCCGCTTTGGGCTGATGGAACAATATTTTTACCAAGAGTATCGTTGTCATTTTGCACATATTGCTGCCAACCGGAAATCATCAGCGATGAATTAGATTCAGCAATCCGTGCAAAGAATAAATGCGATTTTTCCAGTGCCGATAGATTGCTCCATTCATTACGGCAACTGGTGTCATTGGTCCAGGCATTGGCACTCACTTCATCACCACCAAGGCTGACTTCATTGTTAACAGCATACAATGTGGTTTGCTGGTTAAACTGATTGGCAATTGCGACGGTTATGTCGTTGATTGCTTGTGTAAATTGATTGCCGACTGAGATATTATTGCCATAGGTGCAAACCGGCAGTACATCATCGGTATATCCCTGTACCGATACGAATTGAGAACTATCGTTGGGATCAATCATTGCTGTTGGCAGAGCTTTGATCAGTGAGCGGGCATGACCCGGTAAATCAATTTCGGGAATTACCGTAATTTGATTTTGATTGGCATAGCTGATAATTTGTTTAATATCTTCCGGTGAATAACTATAACCATAATTACTATTTGCTATAGGATAGCTTTGTTGGCTCAGGTTAGTAGTGTCGAGATTGTTTTGTAACAACATTTGTGGTCCAACCAGTTGACCTAAACCGCGCATAGCACCAACCGTTGCTAGAGTTGGATAGTTAGGCATTGCCAACCGGAACGCTTCATCATCAGAGAGGTGTAGATGCAGCGAATTTAATTTTTGCGCAGCCATTACGTCAATGAGTGACTTAATTTCATTAACTGTAAAATAGTGCCGTGCGACATCAAGTCCAACCCCACGATATTTAAATCGTGGATAATCGGTAATGCTAACTTCGGGAATACCATTAGGGTTTTCTAACGCTAACTGCCGTAAAGTTTGGAATGCATAATAAACACCGGTTGGCGTTAACGCGGCAATCTGGATTGAATTATCATTGATGGTTAGTTGATAACCTTCTGGGTTATTATTGATTATTTTAGGATTGGCGATTTCGCTGATAATGATTCCATCGTTAGCATCATTGCTATTGTCTATTAACGGTAATTTTTTTAATTTCCAGTCTTGTTTTAATAGCGGTGCCCATTGAGTAGCAATGGTATTATCGGCACTCAATTGATTATGAATCGCAATAGTTTTAGGAAAATTAAATAGATTGCTGCTTAGTGAGGTAACTGCGACCGGTGCTGGTACAACATTAACCAGCTTATTGGAAACCGCTGCGCTAGTTTGCCAATTCTTTTGCAAATAACTATTGATGGCGTTTTCAGTATCAGCGGCGTTATATCCCTGTAAATTGTATTGGCTGAGTTCGGTATTGACGGTATAAATTCGCGGGATACCATTTTTTTGTCCATCGTCCTGAATGAAGAATAAATTTTGCGGCAATGCCGAAATATTACCAGCGTTCCATTGATTGCTGTGAGCTAATTGAATATAATAGCGATGTTTTTCCTGCAGTGGGAATTGGCCGATGGGTTCCAGTAGCGTAAAATATCCTTGCGAGGTATCGGCTTGCTGCGGGTTAAGGGTTTTTATGTAGCGCAAATTGGTACAAGTAGTTGCCGCATCACAAATTTGCATTTCCAAATCGGGATTTATTTTTTGCGCCGCATTGGTAAAGAAAGTTCGCGGCATATAAAAGCCAAATTTCCAATTATTAACCGTATCACCATTATTCTTGAAATTAAAGATTACGGAAAATTGTGATGGTTGGGTATCGCCATCTAATTGGCCAATCTGGATATTATCAATAGCAATATCTGATTTCTCAACTTGGGCAGCATAAGAGTAGGGTAAAGAAACTGCCAATAAACTGGCAATTAGAATTTTAAGCTGTGGGCGCATATTTTATTCCTCAATTTTGCGGTAAATAGCCATTATTATAACAATCTACAGCACTTTTTAAGCAGCTATCACTAAAATGTTTTATCGCTAATCCGCCAATCTACTATAATTAATGGTTAAATTTTTATGAATTATCACTAAAAGGAGATGTCATGGATCGTCAAATTGAAAAACTGGAACCGCAGATTGTCTGGAAATATTTTAAAGAATTAACGCTAATCCCACGTCCCTCTAAGCACGAGGAGCAAGTACGCGAATATTTATGCCAAACCGCCCAAAAGCTCGGGGTGGAATATTTTACCACCGCGGTAGGTAATGTAGTTATGCGTAAAAAAGCCACAGATGGAAGTCCTGCACGTAAAAAAATTGCGTTGCAAGCGCATATGGACATGGTTCCATCCAAAACCAAAGAATCAAGCCATGATTTTTTAACTGACCCGATTGATGCTTATATTGATGGCGAATGGGTAACCGCCAATCAAACCACCTTAGGCGCCGATAACGGTATGGGGGTAGCGATGGCATTAGCGGTTTTGGAGGCAAACCATCTTAAACACAACGATCTGGAAGTGCTGATTACTACCGATGAAGAAGCTGGCATGAGCGGAGCATTTGGTCTGGAAGGCAATGAATTGACTTCACAGGTATTGCTAAATCTGGATTCTGAGGAAGATGATGCGGTGTGCATTGGTTGTGCCGGTGGAATTAATACTAATATTCGCTACCAGTTTACTACGGTGCCGGTAGCCGCTGAAAATAGCGCATTGAAAATCGAATTAAAAGATTTATTTAGCGGGCATTCCGGGGTTGATATTCCATTGGGACGGGCTAATGCGATCAAAGAATTAGTGGCGCTACTAGTTCAGTTATCGTCTGAATTTACGTTTAATTTAGCCACCATCAGCGGTGGTAAATTACGCAATGTGATTCCCTCATATTGTGAAGCGGTGATTGTGGTTAAAACGGAGTTGGCTGCCACCGTTTGCCAATTTATCGAGAATTATTCGGCAAATCTTAAGCGTGAATTTGCGGCTACCGACCCGAATCTTCAACTGACTGTTGCCGAAATCGCTGTGCCGGGAGAAATCATCGCTCAAACCGACCAAGATAAAATTATTCAGGCGGTGAATGGCGCTTTTAATGGCGTTTGGCGGATGAATAATGAGCTGGGGATTGCCGAAACTTCCAGTAATATCGGAGTGATTACTACCGCAAATAATCAAATTGAGGTGGTAACCTTACAACGCAGCGCAATTAATGAAGCTAAGGTAAAGTTGGCTGGTATTATTGCTTCACCATTTAAATTAATTGGAGCAACTGTTGAGCATTCAGGAAGTTATCCTGGTTGGCAACCAAATTTAGCTAGTCCAGCATTGGCAACGGTTAAAGAGGTTTATCAGCAATTATTTAATGAAGAAATTTTGGTCGGTGCAACTCACGGTGGACTGGAGTGTGGCTTGATTATGGATAAATTTGCCGGATTGGATGCTATTTCAATTGGGGCAACGATTCGCTTTCCTCATTCTCCGAATGAAAAAGTAAATATTGCATCGGTAGCTAAATCGTGGAAATTATTGACACGGTTAATCGAAAGTCTTTAATAATGATGCCCCGTTAAATATGGTAACTAACGTTACGCACGCATTTAATACTTTAGCGCTAACTTTTGTCAATCAGCAATTTTGCTGATTGTTTAAATAGGTTCGAAGAGTATAAAATACTACCTGACGATGTTAGTTTTCATGTTTTTTCATTCTCCTCCCGCAAATCTTCCCCTAGTTTGCGGGTTTTTTTATTTAGTGATATAGTTAACCCACAAATAAAAACCCGACATATTCAGTAATTGCAAGCTGTAGATTTTGCTCTCTATCAGGGTGCACGCGGTTTAACCGCTTTAGGTTTGCCCAGACATGCTCTATTGGATTAAGATCTGGTGAATACGGTGGTAAATATATCAAGCTTACTCTTAAAGTGAAAAGCTTATTATACAATAAAGGTACTTTGTTTATGAACTAACTATAGAGAATCTTCATTCTTGAAGTGTTCTGGATCGCCGCACATCTCAAAAAAGACTCCTTCGGTGGTTTTGTTTACGCTAAACTGATATAATCCAGCTAATTCTTGATAAGTCGTATTAAATTTCCCTTGCACTTATGACTTAGACGAGTACGTGCCGGTGAGTTGTCTATCTCGGACTTTATCCGTTATGTTTCTATTAATATTAATGTTTATATTGCCACAGGGAGCGGTAAAATGAATATGCTAAAAATTTGTAATTGGCTGGAAATTATTCGCTGGGCATTGGTGATTTTCGGATTTCAATTGGCGTATTTTGTGACCGCTAATCCGATTACACGCTTCAATCTCTTAGCACCAATCATAATCATTGCCTTATGTGGACTCACCGGAATTGAAAGTGTTTTTTTTGGGCGCGTTGCTATTAATCAATCCGGTTATCCGCGTTCGGATCGCTATCAAATTCAAAGTGGGTTGAATAATCTAGCGTTGGCGTTAGCAGCAATTTTAGCATGGTGGTGTGGCTGGGGTTTTTGGGCAAATCTAGCATTAATGAGCGCTACATTGATTTTTTTTGGTTTATCGGGGATTAATCATGGGCTCTCAGCGATAACTGAACATAATTACCAGTGGAAAAATTTATTCCGTCCATTAATGAGTTTAATTTTGATAATTGCAGTATTGATGGCGATGCTACCGGCACTAGCAAGTGCGCAATAATTGATCACTTCCTGACAAAATGACTTTTGTTAAGATGGTTACGTTATAATTATGGATATATAAAATTTGAGGTATCGTTGATGAGTAGTAACGCACCAATGCACGACTTATTTGAACAGCGGAATATCTATCTTAATCCACCGGCAAGTGTCGATGAGCAAATAAAAATTTTGCGCGAACGGGGGATGATTGTTGATGATTACCCGTTTGCCAAAGATTTTCTAGAGGAAGTTTATTTTCACCGCTTTTTAAGCTATTCGGTGCCGTTTTTCCATAATGGTGATTCGCGGCGCTATCAATTAGGAACCAAATTCAACGATATTGTCAAAGTTTATGAATTTGACAGCCAGTTGCGGCAACTTATTTTGGGCGCTATCGAGAAAATTGAAATTTCGGTACGAACTCAATTTATTAATCTAAGTTGGAAGTATGGCTCGCATTTCTATCTAAATCACAAACTATTTCGCGACCATCGGCTGTTAAATGACAGTATTGAGCGCATTCAATATCAAATTAAGGCTGGACACGATTTGTTGGTTAGTGAATATTACCATCGCTACAATGATCCGGATATGCCTCCAGTATGGATAGCGGTAGAACTAACCTCGATTGGTCAACTAAGCAAATGGCTGATGAATTTGAAAAACATTGATGATAAAGAAGCTGTTGCCAAACGTTATGATATCCACTACAGTGTATTACAGGCAATCCTTGATAATTTGACCATAATTCGCAATCACTCGGCGCACCATACCCGAATCTGGAACCGCCACTTCAGTTTTGAATGTTCGGCAAGCAGTGATCGCCACCAGCTGTTAAATCACGCGCTATGCGATGGCAGCCGGATTTATAGTGTGTTGTTTCTGATCACCTATGTTTTGAAAACTTTAGGCTTTGAACAGCCATTTTATAAACGGCTGTTAAACCTGATCCAGATCTACGAGATTCCAATTGCGGCAATGGGCTTTCCCGAAAATTGGCAGGATAATTTTGTGCGGATTATTCATGGCTAACCAATTAATTATTTTGGCAGGTCCCACCGCCAGCGGCAAAACTAGTTTGGCTTTAAAATTGGCGGAGATTTATCCGCTGGAAATTATTAGTGTCGATTCGGCATTAATTTATCGTGATATGGATATCGGTAGTGCCAAACCAACGGCTGCAGAATTAGCGAGTGTCCCGCATCATTTGATTAATATTCGCTCACCATTGGAAAATTATTCGGTTGCCGAATTTTTGACTGACTGTGAAATCGCAATTAATCAAATTCTCCAGCGTGGAAAGCTACCGCTATTAGTTGGCGGCACGATGATGTATTATAACGCGTTACTCAATGGGGTATCATCATTGCCAGCCGCTGACCCGCTGTTGCGCCAGCAGCTTGAACAGTCTTTTATCAAATATGGTAATGACTATATGCACCAGTGGCTTGCCAAACTTGACCCGCTAAGTGCTGCCCGAATTCAGGTTAATGATACCCAGCGCTTGGAGCGGGCATTGGAAGTGTGCCTAGTCAGCGGTACTAGCTTATCTTCGTTGCAGACACAAAATAAATGCAGCGGCCTGCTTGAGCGCTACGCAACTTTGCCATTGGCGATAATGCCAAGCAACCGCAGCTTATTGCATGAACGGATCAATCAGCGCTTTAACACAATGTTGGAGCAGGGGATTATTGATGAAGTGCAACTGTTGCGGCAAAAATATCCGCAGTTAACTGCGGCGCACAATTCAATGCGTGCAGTTGGCTACCGGCAGGTATGGCAATATCTGGATGGTGAATTTAACAAGGATGAATTATGTCTGCGAGCTTCTGCGGCAACCCGGCAATTAGCTAAACGCCAGTTGACGTGGTTACGCAGCCTTGATCTGGAGTATATTGATGATCCACAATTGGATTTGACTTTACTACAGATGCAGATATGTCAAAAAATCGACAAATTTATTCGCTGATGCTGGCTATAGGTTGTGGTATAATTGGTGCTTAACACTAGATATAGTGATTAAGCTGCATTTAATGAGTGATGATTAATCAGGCAATGATATGTCGTTGACATTGCTAACTATAAATTGAAATAAGAGAATAAGATGGTATTTAGATTTTTTAAGAAAAAAAAGCCGAATGACGCGCTGGTAAATGAAAAACAGTTAACCGAAGTAATTGGAACGTTAGTTGAAACCGCCGAAGAGACCGTAGCACAAGTAGATGAGGAAGCAGTTGTTGAACCATCATCAATTACCAGCGAAATTTCCGACGAAACACCGCTAGAAATCGAACATCATGCTCAGGTGGAAATTGCTACAGTGGAAACTATGGCTAATCAAGAAGATACTAAGCACGATATTACCCATGGATTTGAAGCAACTTATATGGCCGATGTTGATGTTACGCACGCCGAGCAGTTACCCGCAGAAGTTAAGCAGGAAATTGTTGAAATTCAGGAACAACAGCAGCCGTTAAAAAAATTGTCGTGGGCGGAACGATTAAAACAAGGTTTAAGCAAAACCCGAACCGTGCTGGGCAAAAAATTATTGGGGGTTTTTGGCGGCGGTAAAATTGATGAAGATTTATACGAAGAGCTGGAATCGATCTTATTAACTTCCGATGTCGGAGTGGCTGGAACTCTACATCTTCTTGATGATGTTCGCAATAAAGTTTCGATTCGCGGCTTGAAAGATGGTAGTGAATTAAAAACTGCATTAACCGACTCTCTAATTGAGCTGGTCGCCCCGTTGGAAAAACCGCTAAACACGGCTGGGCATACACCGTTTGTCATCATGATGGTAGGTGTAAATGGTGCTGGGAAAACTACTTCTATTGGTAAACTGGCAAAATATTTTCAGCAACAAGGTAAAAGCGTGATGCTGGCGGCCGGGGATACCTTTCGAGCGGCCGCGCGAGAACAGTTGATTGAATGGGGTAATCGAAATAATGTTACCGTTATTGCTCAGCAGTCCGGTGATTCGGCTGCGGTGTGTTTTGATGCGATTCAGTCGGCAATAGCTAAAAAAATTGATATAGTTCTGGCGGATACTGCCGGACGTTTGCCAACCCAGTTAAATCTGATGGAAGAAATTAAAAAAGTTAAACGGGTTATTAATAAAGCCTTGCCCGATGCACCGCATGAAATTATGCTGGTGCTGGATGCCAATATCGGACAAAATGCTATCAATCAGGTGAAAGCCTTTGATGATGCACTAGGGCTCACCGGGCTAGTGCTAACCAAACTGGATGGGACGGCCAAAGGCGGTGTGATTTGTGCCATTGCCAAAGAGCGGCCAATTCCGTTACGCTTTATCGGGGTCGGTGAAAGTATTGACGATTTGCGCCCGTTCACCGCCAAAGATTATGTGGCAGCTTTGCTTGATTAAACCCGAATTGACGTGGGTTATGAATTATGTGTACTAGTAAAAAACATTTGCTATTATTTCTGTTGGTTGGATATACCGCACTTGGGGGTGCTTTTACTGTCAGCGATGCTCAAAACTCCAGTTTTAGCGGTGAAAATCTGTTAGTCGGCGGCAAAAATAATTCTTTGATTGTCAGTAATCTGGCAGCCGAATCGGCGGCCGTTAATAAAAAATCTGATTTAACTACCGATTTCGCCCTACCAATTCATAATGGGGTAGTCGACTTATCCGATAAAACTCACGTGCGAGTGTATTCAAATGGTGCCTCGCTACAAATGCAATATTAATTAAAAGCCTAGAGGAGCGATTATGCAGGCAACAACTTTAGATTCAATGGTAGCAAAAAATACTAATCGAATTAATGCCGTCGATAAGCGAATTATCAATGGTGATACCGATGTTAATCAATTGGTTCCGTTTAAATATAAATGGGCGTGGGAAAAATATCTGGCGACTTGCGCTAATCACTGGATGCCGCAAGAGGTTAATATGCAGCGTGATATTGAATTATGGAAATCCGCCAATGGGTTATCTGAGGATGAGCGCTTGATTGTTTCGCGCAACCTGGGTTTTTTTACCACTGCTGATAGTTTGGCCGCCAATAATATCGTTCTTGGCACCTACCGTCAAATTACCGCGCCGGAATGTCGCCAGTTCTTATTACGTCAGGCTTTTGAAGAAGCAATTCATACCCATTCCTATCAGTATATTGTGGAAAGCTTGGGGATGGATGAAGGTGAGGTTTTTAATGCTTATCATGAAATTCCCTCAATTAAGGCTAAAGATGAATTTTTGATTCCATTTATTGATACTTTGACCAATCCGCAATTCAGAACCGGAACTTTGGAAAATGATCAAAAATTATTGCGTTCTCTGATCGTTTTTGCCTGTATTATGGAGGGTTTATTCTTCTATGTCGGCTTTGTGCAAATTTTGGCGTTGGGACGGCAAAATAAAATGACTGGTGCTGCCGAACAGTATCAATATATTTTACGCGATGAATCAATGCACTGTAATTTTGGGATAGATTTGATTAATACGATTAAACTAGAAAATCCGGAATTGTGGACCGAAGAATTTAAAGCCGAATTAGTTGAATTATTCCGCCGTGGCGTTGAACTGGAATATGCCTATGCCGAAGATACCATGCCGCGTGGAGTTTTGGGTTTAAATGCCGGGATGTTTAAAGAATATTTGCGCTTTATCTGCAATCGCCGGATGACACAAATTGGTTTAGCCGAATTATTCCCGAACCAAACCAATAATCCATTCCCGTGGATGAGCGAAATGATTGATCTCAAAAAAGAAAAGAATTTCTTTGAAACGAGGGTTACCGAATATCAAAGCGGTGGGGCTTTGGACTGGGATTAATTTAATCGTTTTTGGTGGTGTAGGTGGTGTAAAATACACCTATGCCAGAATCATCAAATAGAAAGTCACCTTCTGGTGGCTTTTTTTATTGGTGTTGTGATTATAATGGAAGACTATAATGGTAAAAAAGACAATTAAAAAAATGAAGGGCTATATTCCAACCCGAGATTATGTTGAAAATCATAAATGGTTGAAATTCCTCACGCGTCACTTGGAGGGAAAACCGTATTTATGGGAATTTAACCAATCAACGGTTACCCGCGCGACACTGTTTGGTGTGTTTTGGGCAATGCTGCCAATGCCGTTTCAAATGGTTCCGGCCGCGTTATTGGCAATCATCTTTCGCGGTAATATTTTGGTGGCAATCGCCTGGGTGTGGGTGAGTAATCCCATCACCATGATTCCAATCTTATATAGTGCGTATTATTTAGGCTGCTACATCACCGGACAAGCTTTCAGTGCGGCATTGATTAATGTCGATTTTAGTAATCTAATTCATCATGGAAAATTAATTTTTATACCATTGATATTGGGTTCAATTGTACTGGGTATCATATTGGCGGTTATTGCGGCAATATTGGTGTGGTTGATTTATCAATTTTATCTAAATAAAAAACTTAGAGGTTAAGACCTTGAAAAATAAAGCTTTGGATTTGAATTGGCATTCAATGAGTGCCAATGAAACGTTGTTACATTTAGAAACTACGTTGGAACAAGGCTTAAATAATGAACAGGTCTTATTTCGTCAGCAAACATTTGGCAAAAATATCTTGCCGCAAAAATCGGCGGTGAATTTGTGGCGGATATTTTTTGGTCAATTCAAAAATACACTGATTTATATTCTACTGGCGGCGGCAGTGGTTTCTCTGTTGGTTGGCGAATGTAGCGATAGTGCCCTGATTATGGTAGTGTTACTGGTTAATGCCATCATTGGTAGCGTTCAGGAGTATAATGCCGAACAAAATGCGGCCAATCTCAATAGTTTGATTACCATTCAAACTCGGGTTAGGCGTAATGGCCAAATTATCACCGTTGATGCCGCCGAATTGGTGGTTGGCGACATCGTGATTCTAACTGCCGGCAATAAGGTTCCTGCCGATTTACGTTTGCTTGAAACCCATCAGCTTAAAATTAATGAATCGCTGTTAACTGGCGAATCGCAAAGTATCGTCAAACATTCGCATGTCCTTAGCGGTGAATTGGCTCTTGGTGATCGGGTTAATTTGGCATATTCCGGCTCGCAGATCAATTACGGGCAGGGGATTGGCGTGGTGGTAGCCACTGGAATGGCGACGCAGATTGGCATGATTGCCACTGCCATTTTACATGAAGAATCCTTACCGCCACCACTGGTGGTTAGAATGGAGCGCTTTACCCGTCAATTGGCAGTAATTGTGTTATTGCTGTGTGTAGTCTTTGGAATTGTTGCGATTTATCGTGGTTTTGTCTGGCATGAAGTACTCTTTTTATCAATCGCGTTGGCGGTATCGGCAATTCCCGAGGGGTTGCCGATTGCGATTACCGTTGCATTATCAATTGCCACCAAGAAAATGGTTAAACGGCAGGTGTTGGTGCGGAAACTGGCGGCCGTAGAGGGATTGGGGAGCTGCAATATTATCGCTTCGGACAAAACCGGAACTTTGACCGTCAATCGGCAGTTAATTCGCCAAATTTGGTTAAGTGATGGTAGTTTGCTGCATGTAAGCGGTGAGGGATATGACGATCAGGGGCAAATTACCGACAGCGCTGGTAGTAAAATCGCTGAGAATTTGCCGTTGTCATTGCGGCAACTAATTATTGCCGGTTGTGCTGCCAATGAGGCTGAATTATTTTATGCCGATTCCGCAAGTGGTTGGCAGCATAGCGGTGATGAGGTGGATCTGGCGTTTTTGGCGCTTGGCTATAAAGCCAAGCTTCTCCCGCATATAAAACCACAATTGACAATCCGCGAGTTAACGCCGTATTTATCTGAACGTAAATTTTCGGCGGCGATGGTAAATTTTGAAAACCAAGATTATTATTTTATCAAAGGTGCCGCCGAAATCTTATTGGAAAAATCGGCATGGCAAATTGATCACGATGGTAAACTGGTGCCGGTTAATAGCGATAATATTTTGCAACAAATTGATAAATTGGCACAAAGCGGACACCGGGTACTAGCGGTTGCCGGAAAACTACTGACCGAAGATAAAGCAGGTGATCATCTGGTTTTTTATGGCTTGGTGGGAATGATTGACCCGCTACGCAGCGAATCGCGGGCGGCGATTAGTGAATGTCATAATGCCGGAATTCAAGTGGCGATGATTACCGGCGATCACCCGCACACCGCATTGGCAATTGCCCGCGAGCTGGGAATTGCGGCCGATGCTGGGCAAGTGATTAGTGGTAGCCAATTTGAACAATTATATCTTGAACATAAAGATACGCTGGCAGAGCGGATTAAGGATATCCGGGTTTTTGCCCGCGTTAGCCCGTTGCAGAAAATGTATATCGTTGAAGCCCTTTATCAGTCCGGTAATTTTGTCGCGGTTACCGGAGATGGGGTAAATGATGTTCCGGCATTGAAAAAAGCCCATATCGGAATTTCGATGGGTAGCGGCAGTGATTTAACCAAAGATAGCGCCGATTTGATTGTTGTCGATGATAATTTTAATTCAATTGTTGCCGGCGTTGAGGAAGGGCGCTACGCTTATGATAATATTCGCAAGGTAACTTATCTGTCAATTTCTTCTGCATTTGCCGAAATATTTTTACTCTTACTGGCAGTGTTGGTCGGATTACCATTACCACTGACCGCTGTGCAGCTATTATGGATTAACCTAATTACTAATGGTATGCAGGATGTTGCGCTGGCGTTTGAAAAAGGTGAGCCGGAATCAATGCAGCGTCCGCCACGAAGCAGCCAGGAAAGTATTTTTAACCGCCTGATGATTGAAGAATCACTGTTGTCTGGGTTAACTATGGGCGGAATTTGTTTTGGCTTGTGGTATATTTTGCTGGATTTGGGGTATAGCGAATGGCACGCGCGGACGTTGTTATTTTTACTGCTGGTGTTTTTGGAAAACTTCCAGGTCTTTAATTGCCGTTCGGAATATCGTTCGGTATTTAAAATCCCGTTTGGTAATAATTATTTTGTGGTGATTGCGGTAATTGGAGCACAGATAATTCAGTTGATTGTTTCGCATATTCCGTTTATGCAAAAGGTTCTCGATGCTGATCCGGTTAATCTAGAGGAATGGCTAATGCTGTTTGCGTTATCGGTGCTGTTGCTGTTGGTGATGGAAATTTACAAGTATCTACGGTTTAAACGTAAGTAATGCTAAAAGTTATAGATGACGTTGCTTTGAACAATTGTTTTTGATATGTATAGCTAAATCGATGTATTGATTGTTGAATGTTTTGAGAGGTATAATGGTGCGGAAGAAGAGACTCGAACTCGAGGCGTTCCTTCTGATTTAATTGAATATTTAAACATTTTAACCTCTTTGGGGAAGATACTGGGGAAATATATA
This sequence comes from uncultured Neisseria sp., assembly GCA_964488065.1. GTDB lineage: Bacteria > Pseudomonadota > Gammaproteobacteria > Burkholderiales > UBA11063 > Aquella. The sequence goes on along the minus strand of CAZATM010000138.1, from coordinate 227 downwards.
ATAACACAATTTGTTATGTAAATTCTAATAATTTTTATTAAAGCCGTGTGATTCCCCCTCTTCAATATATTTGCCGTAGATTTTAGGAGCCTGTTAAAATAATTGTGTAAATTTTATTCACTGTTGTAAAATCAGTTAGTTATAACAAGGAATATTATAATGGGACAACAATCAAAACAAGAAGAGTTGCTATCTCAGGCAATGGATTTAATAGTAGAATCAGGAGC
>CAZATM010000137.1:0-26878 GCA_964488065.1 uncultured Neisseria sp. | reverse complement strand
GTCAACATAATCGGCGTAATCGCGCTGCATTTGTTGCGGATCAAGCTGGTTTAATGGGGCATAAATCACTTGCTTATTCAAGGCTAGAAAATTCCAGCCAATTTGTAGCGTCGCTAGCCGTGACGCTGATTTTAAATAGGTTTGTTGTAGATATTTCTGTAGTTGACTATAGCTTACTGCGCAGCGATCTCTATCGGCGGTTGATGGTGTGCCGAGTAAGTAAACTTGTGGTTTTTTACTTTGGTAAGTAAGATTTATTTGATAGTTATCAAAATAAGGCTTCAATTTATTAATGCAACTATCCGCATAGCTTGCGGTTGTGAATAGTCCAATTCCAAGCATCGCAAATTTGATTGGTGATAATTTTAACATTGTTTGGTGCTCTTTTCTAAAATGAATACCCGTGATAAATTTATAGATGCAACGATAAAATCATGGAGCTAATGCCGTTCCAGACAATTCCGACGCTAATTGCCAATAAAATAAAAGCGGTTAATCTGGTTACGACATTGGTTCCGGTAGTTCCTAGTTTTAAGAATATTTTATCGGCAAAAGCATAACAGATTCCTACTACTATAAATACGGCAACAATTCCACAGGTCGCGCTGAGATAGGCAATAATTGCGTGTTCGTGAGCATCCTGACTGATGCGCGCCGATAAGGCTACCGTTACTGCCATCGCGCCGGCACCGGCCGTAATTGGCATTGTCAGCGGAAAAAAGGCAATATCTTCACGTTGGCGGCTTTCATCATTGATTGCAGTATGTTCGCTAGGGGTTGCCGGCTGGTTAAGCATCTGCCATGCGGTTGCAAAAACCAGTAATCCACCAGCTACTTGCAATGCTGCTAATGATATTCCAAAAAAATTCAAAATATAAGAACCAAGATAGAATACGACTATAATCAATACCGTTCCATAAAGGGCAACGCGTTTTGCCATATTCCGGCGCATGCTTTGTGGATAGTGTCTCGTCATGGCTAAAAATACTGCCGACATTCCAATCGGGTTTAAAATTGAAAATAATGAAATAAAAGTATAAGTGAAATTATGATAAGCGTCATATAGTAAAGTATACATTATTGTTTCCCCTCTGGTTACGGTCATTATCATAGCACTTTTAAGAAAGCGGTTATATAGATTTTTTTATGTTGGGGGAGCAAGAATTGAACTGTTTATTTTGTAAGCAAATAGATCATTTCTTCCGCATGAATAATGTGGTAAATAAGCGTCAGTTTTAAGTCATGACTCGCTGATTTTTTATAAGTAAACCTAAATTTTGCAAAAAAGGTCAAAAAATAATAAATTATGTAGCTGACTAGGCTAAAATCAACAGATCAAAAATTTTGGTTTAATCTGAGAACAATTAACAAGAGATATTATACAAAATTTGAATATTAAATTAACAATTATAAAAGTAGGAAGTTGATGATAAGCGGAGCAAAACTTAATACAGATGAATATCAACAGGTATTGAAGGAATACGTTGATAATTATTTTCAGCCATTGGTGGATAAAAAAATCTATTCATTAATAATTAATCGGGATTTTGAGATTGAAATAGCCACCAATCATTCAATAGAATCATTGGGGTTTACCGATTGGAAAGCTTTCAATCAAATTTCATTTAAAGATTTCGGCAATTCTGGGACGTTAAAGATGATTTTTGGCGACAAATATCATCCTGAAAGCCATCATGTCTTTGAGTTTTATGGTAAGAAAATTCATTTTCTACAACATCTGGTATTTGAGCAGGCGAAAGTAATAAAATTTATTGACATGCTACCATATAATGGACAATTTATCATTTATATCACTAGTTATATGCCGGTTATTCATAAATCCGGTGAAGTTATTGCCATCCACTCCAGCTCTGTAGATAGCTATATTTTGCGCTTTCAAGGGCACTTGCGGAAGCCAAATATCAAAAATGAGGATAAGGAATTTAAAAAGCTTTTTTCCAATCGCGAAATTGAAATACTATTTTTGCTTACCAATGGTGCAACGCAAGATCAAATTGCACAGATCTTAAACGTAGCGCGCACTACGGTTTCATCAACAATTGCCAATCAAATTTGTCCAAAATTCAATATCGCTGGTGCTAATACTAAAATGCTGGTGGACGCTGCAATTAACGCGGGTTTTTATCTGGACATGCCAAAATCATTATGGAAACCGTGCATAATTATATTAAACGAGGAATTATTAGAGCATCCTGAGCTTAAGGAAATTGCTGAGCGTGAATTTTAGACTTTGATGCCATTTACTGCTATTGTTGATTTTGACTATTGAGATGCTTTATTCAGAAAAATGTAGATTGATAAGATTTCTGTGCCGCTGATATTTGAACTCAAATTTGGACACAAAAGTGGACAGTTTTATCACAAAAAATAGTTTACAATCAGTGCTTAGTTGCTTTTGCGATTGAATTAGTAATGACCATTAGTGGTCATTCTTTCTATTTACTAGTGCGTACTTGAAAAATATTGTTCAGCTTATTGGAACTCATGAACGAGTATATTCGCGAAAAATACAATAATTTCAGTTGGTAAAATAGAATTATTCTGGACTTAATCCGGTTCTATGCCAAATTTGTGCAAGTGGTCGATATGCTAAAATTCAAATTACAGGAATAGTTGAGAATGGATACAAAAATGGAATTTGAATCAGAAGCTAAAGTTCGGGTGATTTTGCCGGAAATTATGTTTGGTATTATCGAAAGTGACGCTGAATTTTTTGCCAGCAATAAAAATCGGATGTGTAACCAAATTTTTGCTTATTACAGCAATTTAGCCGAGATTAGCAAGCAGGAAATCAACCTGAAACCCAGTCGAACCTTGCAATTTACGCTTAATCAGGAAAATTTGGATCGCTTTGCCGCTGTTTGCGATACCTTGCAGATTGCCAATAAAGCCGAGTATTTTCGACAGGTGCTGTACCTCTACTGTAACCAACCGCGTTATCAGCGGGAGCGGATATTATTTTCGCGGAATGTGGAACTGGTTGAAGAAAGTATCAAGGCGCGCCGGAAATTACGGATTCGTTATAAGGATGAATATCGGATAATTGAACCGTATTTTTTGATTAAATCCGATGGCGAAACCCGCAATTATTTATTTTGTTATTGCGAGAAGCGGCAAGAATATTGCAATTATCGGCTAATGAATTTTCATGCCGTTACAACCTTGCGTAACCGGATGATTGAACATTTTGTGCCGGAATACATCAATCAGATAAAACATAACTTTGATACTTTTTTGTCATACGGCAAAGTGATCAAGGTACGGTTGACTGATGATGGTTTTGGTATGTATCAGCGAAATTTGACCCATCGCCCCAAACTACTGGCGCGTGAAGGAGATATATTTAGCTTTGAATGTTCGCTGCTCAAGGCGCAACTGTACTTTCCCCAGTTTATGGAACATGCGGAGATATTGGAGCCAGCGGAATTACGCGAGTGGTTTAGAGAACGGTTTGATGAAGTTCATCAACTATATGGTGTTTAATAATTAATTGATTGTTTTATTAGTAACTGATGTTACGCACCTATAAAGATAACATCTTGTTTTGTAGCAATATAATTTCACATATTTACATAATTTAATTTTATCGTAACATACTGATTTATATATGATAACTTTTCAATTTTGTTGTATGTGGCTGCGTAACATCAGATAATAAATGAACAACTTTTAAAAGGAGGCTGTTATAGCTTATAGATATGATAATGATTTAGAGTTTTTTCGTAAACTAAAATATTTCCAGAACGAATTGTGCGGTATGGGACAATTAATTGAGAGTAAAGTTTTTAATTTGGGGACTACAGATAACAGTGGAGAAAAATAATTGTAAGGAAGGTAAGGAAGGAATAAAAGCAGATTTGAAAGTAGCCTTATCTGAATCTGAAAAATACGCAGCTCGTGGACATAAAATCGCTAGTGATGTAATTCTGTCGTTAAAAAACACCATTAAATTGGCATTGTCAAAATTAGAAGAAAGTGTTAAATCATTACACTATAATGAAATTAAAGAACAAAATATTACAAATACACTTTCCGAACAACTTGACTTAATTAAGCGTGATTTTGTGAAAATACCAGATCAACTGGAAAACAATGTGGGCGCAATTGCAAAAAACTTATTTTCAATAACACTTTTTGGGCGCACTATGGCAGGGAAATCCACCTTGATGGAAATTCTGACTCGTGGTAATGGTAATTCCATAGGGAAAGGTGCTCAAAGAACTACTAGAGATGTTAGAACTTATTCTTATCATGGAATGACGATTACAGATGTTCCTGGGATTGCAGCATTTGAAGGACAAGAAGATGAAGATGTTGCTTTTGAAGCCGCTAGAAAATGCGACTTAATTTTATTCCTCATTACTGATGATGCACCACAAGCAAGTGAAGCTGAATGCTTAAGTAAAATTCTAGAATTAGGCAAACCTGTTATTTGTATTATAAATATTAAAGCAAATATTGATTCTGAAATAAACTTAAAAATATTCTCTCGTGATATTCACAAAAAAATGGATAGAAACAGATTAGATGCCATAAAATCTCAATTTCTAGATTTTGGTAAACAATATGGACAAGCTTGGAACAATCTAAGATTTGCGTATGTTCATTTAAAATCAGCATATCTGTCACAAAGCATCATTTATCAAGACCATGCTAATGAATTATACCAATTAAGTCAATTTGATTATCTGGACAGATTAATTATTGATGAAATTACTAAGAATGGTAAGTTTTATAAATTAAAATCATTTACTGATACAATATGTGTTCCCATTCTAAATACATTTGAGGAATTATTTAGACAAAGTGCAGAGAATAGTGAGCAAGGTACTATCTTAAAAAGAAAACGGAAGAAGTTAAAAAAATGGACTACTGATTTTGAATCTAATGCAAAAATCAGGATTGAGTCATTGCTATCTGACATTTCTAGTAATTTAAAACGAGAGGTTGCATCATTTGCTGAAGATAATTATGATAATTCAAACGCGGATAATAAATGGAAAAGCATTTTACAAGACCATAATATTGAAGAGCGCACATCAAGTTTATTAAAAGAACTGGCAAGTGAGTGTGAAGAAGAGCTACAGGAGATTAATAGAGAAATCAATTCCGAACTTAAGTTTTCACATGCTATTTTCTCGGGTCTATCTATTAAGACGTCAAATATTATCAATTGGCAGCGTGTTTGGAATTGGGCTACAGCACTAATAGGTGGTGGATTAACGATTGCAGGTTTATTCTTTTCGGGACCTATAGGTTGGGTGGGAATTGCAGTAGGGGGGATAGGAGGGCTTGGTTCATTTTTATTTAGTGATCATGAAAAGAACATCCTTGATGCGCGTAAAAAACTCGAAAATGAGTTAATTAATCACTTAGATAAAATGAGTAGAGCCTTAAAGAAAAAAATGCTAGATGTTCTGTATAATGAATTATTAAAAAAACAACTGTATCCCACTTTAAGTACAATGAATAAAATAATTAACACTGTATTTACATTATCAGAAGTCCAACAAAATCTAGCGAAAGGGTTAAATGCAAACTTTAAGAATACTAACAAAATCATTATAGATGAGGCTATAGACTATACAGGATTTTCTGGGTTAGAATGGCATGTTGCTAATGTAGTAAGAATCCCAGGTAATGCAATAATGATCGGTTTAGATGATGGTAAGCGGTTTCCAAATGATGCAAGGAAAGAGTTATCTTATATATTAAAAGAGCAAATTTGGTTTATTTTTAACAACAATAATTTAAAATCAATACTCACACAAGCTATTGGACGAAAATGTGATAAAGATTCAATTAGAATTCAAGATATCCATAATAAACCCAGAATTGCCCACATTTCTAATTTTGATGCTCTAGATGCAAATACACATATTCGTATTAGATTAGCCCAACAATTGACTGAACTATTAATTATGAAATAAGAGGAGGAATTATCGTGAATAATAAAAATACTATTTCTATAGCTAAATGGACAGCCAAAAGCAATGAACTACTAGAAAATGTCAAGGTTGTCTTGAAAAAAATTGGCATTGAAGAATATCAGTTACCAAAGAGTGTTTACGAAAGTGAAAAACCTATTAGCCTAGTTTTTGCAGGTCAATACAGTGCGGGCAAATCTACTATTATTAAAGCACTTACAGGAATAAATACAATTGCAACAGGAGAGAAAATTACTACCCAGACATCACAGGAATATGAGTGGAATGGGATAAGCATTATCGATACACCAGGGATTCACACTACATTACGTCCTGATCATGATGAAATTTCTTATAACACAATTACCAATGCAGATATGCTTGTTTATGTTGTTACACATGAGTTATTTGATTCATATATTGGACAAAATTTTAGAAAATTATTATTGGATAAAGACAAAGCTGGTGAGATGATTTTGCTCGTGAATAAAATGGCTGATGTAGGAAATACTACAGAAAATCAGCTTATTAAACTAGAAAGCCTAAGAATCGTTACAGAGCCATATTCCCCTGAACAGTTAAGAACATGTTTTGTTGATGCAGAGTCTTATATAGATAGTTTAAATGATGAAGATATTGAATTATCAGATGAATTGCGCCAAAGAAGTAATTATGATAATCTTGTACGTACATTAAATGCTTTTGTTCAAGATAAAGCAATATCATCAAGGCTAACTACCGCACTATATAAAATTGATGATGTTTTACAAAAAACTATTATACTATTGGAACCATCATCCGGAGATGCGGATATAGATGCTCTTGAAGAACACTTACTTCAAGAAAGAAGAATTATATTTTCTACTCAACGAACGATAGAGCAACAAGTAAAAGCAATATATCATGAAGCAGCCGCTAGTATCAGAGATAAAGGAAGAAATATCGCAAATTCAATATATGATTATTCCACGGAAGAAGAAGCTAATCATGCAATTGAAACTTCGCTTCATGAAGTAGAAGAAATATCAGAAAAATGTGGAAATCATATCAGTTCAGAACTAGAAAGACTATCATCTGATTGTAATGCTGAATTGGATCAATTTTGTAAAACTGATTTTTTGAAAACTTTACAATTCCGTATTAATGAAAAATACAAACAAGGAAATAAATTAATCGGACGTATTTTAAAATCTGATTTTTGGGGAATTGCTAGTAATAAGATCATTTCAAATACTATTGGAGCTGATGCCGCTGCTAACGGACTTAAAGTTTTTTCTGGTAGTAACATTCATCAAACAGTATTAGATATCGGAGAACTAGTTGGATATAAATTTAAACCATGGGAAGCTGTTAAATGGGCTGAGAAAATCAATATAGCTGGTAAAGCGCTAGGTACTTTTGGAGTTATATTCTCCCTTGGAATGCAAGTAAAAGAAGATAGAGATGAACAGAAACGTCAACAAGAAATGAAGAGCAATCGAGAGAAACTCCGTGCAGGATTTAATGAGGCAGGGAATGAATTAGTAAAATATTTTAATAAAGCTTTAGAGGATTATTTGGGAAATAACTATCGTTCACGGATTTCTGAAATTGATAACAAAATTACAGAAATTAGGGCGTCGCGCATAGGCAAATCAGAGAGTTGCGCATTGCTAGAGAATCTACAAGTCGAATGCAAAAATTTAATTCATGAAATTCATTCCTAATAGGAAATTTATTTTTAATTAAAATACATAGAGAACCCAAAATGAAGCTAAATTATCAAACCCTAAAAACCCGCCAACGTAAAGAGCGCGATGCTCAACCCGAAGGACTAAAGATTCGTGTACATCGGGCGTTAAGCTGGTTACAATCGGCCGAGCAGACTAGTGATGAAGACCTGCGTTTTATTACTTTATGGATTGCATTTAATGCTGCTTATGGCGTGGATAGTGAATTAGACAAAGGTAGCACAGGCGAACAGTATAATCAATTTATCAGTAAGATAATTGAACTTGATCGCGAGCAGTTAATTTATCCGTTAGTTTGGCAGCAATTTACCAATTCAATTCGCTTGATTTTAGATAATAAATACATTTATCAACCATTTTGGAATCAGCAAAATCGACACGCCAATTTTAATCATTGGGAGGATTCGTTTAAAAGTGCCAAAATTGTTGCCCAAAAAATGTTAATCAATAAAGATTCCGCCGGTGTGTTAAGCGTGGTCTTTTCGCGCTTATATACTTTGCGCAATCAAATCATTCACGGCGGCGCAAGTTGGAATAGTACACTTAACCGTAATCAAGTAAAAGATGCCAATAAGCTACTTATGGAGTTACTGCCAGTCATTATCAAAATAATGATGGATAATCCTAGAGAATATTGGTCTCAAGTAAGCTATCCAGTTATCAAAAGTTAATAGAAATTAAAATGATATTTCATTTTGCATTGGAATAAATTATGATTATTTTTGAGGGCAGCGAAGAACAGTTCAAGTGCTATTTTGATGATAGTAATTATATTGTTCTCACAGATGAAATGGCACTTCATTTAGTTAATGGTTTAAAACGGGGTATTATAGACCAATGGAATACATATTTAATAGTAGATGATTATAATCTTGTTGCATTTTCAGACTATAAATTTATAAAAGAGGCCATACATTATAATAGTTATTTTTATAAATTTGCTAGCACTGAAATACAAAATGACCTGAATATTGTTAAAGCTGCAGTTACAGATCCTGGAATAATGATAGATTATTCGCTAGAAGGTAAAAATGCAACACCTTTGGAATATATACCAGAAAAATATCGAGATGATGAAGATATTATTACTATCGCATTACAAGAGGATCCAAACGCACTAAAGTTCGCCAGCCAAAGACTGAAAAGCAGTCGAGAATTTGTAGTAAAAGCAATGAATATAAATTCATACCATCTGGTTAACGCTAGTAGTGAGCTTCGTAATGACAAAAATCTGGTTCGTAAGATCATTAATGATGGTGGTTGGTTTTTGTTTGCTTACTATTGTGAAGATAGCAAAAGTTTATTATGTGATCGGGATTTTACTTGTTTTGCTTCTGGCGCAGAATTTTTTGATTATATTGGTGAAGATTTAAAGTCAGATCGAGAATTTGTTTTGGAAATGGTAAAAGATAATGGATGCATATTATTATATACCAATGATGAGTTGAGAAATGATCGTGAGCTTATCCTTGCCGCGGTATCAAGCTGTGAATTCGTTTTTGAAAATTTGGCTCCAATATTTCAAGATGATAAAGAAATTGTAGCGATGGCAGTAAAAAAATCTGGAGATTTAATAAAATTTGCCAGTGATAGATTAAAGAAAGACCAGGATATTGCTACTATTATAGTTGGAAATAATCATAGACCAGTAGAATAGTTTCTATGGGATTATTAATTGATCATGATATCTAACGCGCAGGGCTAGGTCGGAATTGTGGTTTTAATTCCAGATGTTGTAATTAGTTAAGCTCTTAAATTGTTAAATACATAAATAAATCAATACAAAAATAGAACCTTTTATCCACACTATCTGCTGTATCGGTTTTTGATTTAGAATGGTTATAATAACTTCCTGAAATAAAAATAGCTGTACTAAACCGTAAGTAATACGGAATTATTTTAACAGGAAGTGAAGATGGAGAATAAATTCAAATTGTGGACAGGTGCTCTGGAAATTGAATCAGGTACGTATCAACAAATTCTTAGAATTGCTGATTTGCCAATTCTGGCGGGGCATTTGGCAATTATGCCTGATGTCCATTTTGGTAAGGGCGCTACTATTGGCTCGGTGATTCCAACCCGCAATGCAGTGATTCCTGCCGCGGTTGGGCTTGATATCGGTTGTGGAATGTGTGCTGCGCTAACGAATTTAACTGCTAGTGATTTACCGGATAATCTGGCGGCATTACGCAGTCAAATTGAGCGTGATATTCCGGTTGGCTTTAATGAACACAAACGTGATGTTTATTTACTTGGTGAGGCGGGAGAACAGTATAAAAATAATCTTTCCCGGATGGTTAATCAATTTGAATCATTGGCGTTACGGACTAAACTCAAAAATGCTAAAACCAATAAAATAATTCGTCAGGCTGGAACCTTGGGCGGCGGCAATCACTTTATTGAGATTTGCCTCGATTTACAAGATCGCGTTTGGGTAATGTTGCACTCCGGCTCACGGGGGATTGGTGGGCAAATCGGCGAAATTGCGATTGAAATGGCAAAAAACCAGGCCGTAACCAATAATCGTTTGCCGACAGATGAAAATTTAGCGTGGCTAGATGAGGGTTCGTTTGAATTTAATGCCTATATTGAGGCAATGACCTGGGCACAAGACTATGCGCGTTTTAACCGCGATACGATGATGAGTCTATTACTCTCTGCAATAAGACGTAAGTTACCGGATTTGCTTATTCTTGATGAAGTGGTCAACTGTCATCACAATTTTACTTCACTTGAGGAGCATTTTGGTGAAAAAATATGGGTAACCCGTAAAGGCGCCGTTTCGGCTAAATCTGGTGAAATGGGGATAATCCCCGGTTCAATGGGGGCAAAAAGCTTTATTGTTCAAGGAAAAGGTAATCATGATTCTTACTGCTCATGTTCACATGGCGCAGGACGTAAAATGAGCCGCTCTAAAGCCAATAGTACATTTACCGTTGAAGATCTTAAACAACAAACCGCTGGCATTGAATGTCGTAAAGATGCCAAAGTTATCGACGAGATACCTAGTGCCTACAAAGATATTGATGCGGTGATGGCTGCACAAACTGATTTGGTCGCGGTTGTCCAGTCTTTAAAGCAGATATTATGTATTAAGGGTTAGGTGACTAAGTGATGGAATTGTTGTTTGCTCATCTTGGCGGTGTTTTTGTGCAGCGTTAGTTCAGTCAGATGAAGATAATTGAAAGTATGCTTCCAGTGATATTAATTCACTGGAATACTTTTATAATATTGTTGTAAATAACGGCGCAGATTATAATTTAAAAAGTTGGTACTGTTGAATTTACGTTCGTTGATAATAAGGAAATTGGAATGAAGAAAATATTGTTACTTTTGCTGGCCGCGAGTTCTTGTTATGGATTAACTGTTGTACCGGTAACCGAAACTGCTTGCCCATCATTAATTTTTACCAATATTGACAGTGCCGACACTCAAAATGAGCTCAACAAAAAACTCCAGAAAAAGATAAACAGTATCCCTAATGCAACTCGTCTGGCATCGGTGAATTATACCAACACCACTACTTTATTACGCGATAAAGATAAAGCCTGTAAAACGGTAACCGCTTGGGTTGAGGTGAGTAATTAATTATTGCTTATGTTTGTATTGTATATAGAACATTTATGCTATAATAGGGATATTTTGTTTGATATACAATACAATGACGGGTGGCTAATGGATATAGTTGAATTAGGTTTGGCACTAGCAGATGCTAGAAAAAAACATCAATTAACTCAGGCTAATTTAGCTAAGTTAGCCGGAATTGGTCGTGCAACATTATCACAGATTGAATGCGGAACGATTGATGAAATCGGTATTAATAAGATAATTAGATTATGTGAATTGCTTAGTCTTGAATTGATAATTACTCAAAAAAGTACTCGCCCAACACTTCAACAATTATTAGCAGAAAACAATCATCATGATTAATGTTTTTACTCATGGCAATAAAGTTGGTGAATTATTTGCTTCAACGCTCACTCCAAGCAAGTATCTCTTTAATTATGACACCAATACACCACCACAAGATGCTATTTCTTTGACAATGCCTGTCATCAATGAACAATACGAGTATTGGTATGGATTACATCCCATTTTTGAAATGAACCTGCCGGAGGGCATTTTACTTGACCGACTAAAAAATCTCTACCGCAAGCAGATAAAAAATTTTTCAGATCTTGATTTGCTTAAGATTGTGGGCAAAAACCAAATCGGGCGGGTCACCATCAATAGTTCAGCAGGCAACCACCGCTCAATCATCGATGAAATTGGTTTAGATCTTACGCAATTTAAAACTTATGCCGGTAGTGAGGAGTTATTAGAAACATTGCTTAGCAAGTATGGTTCAAATTCGGGAATCGCGGGTGTACAACCCAAAATCATGGTTTTAGATACCAGCGATGGCAATAATCCCAAATTAAGCGACATTGATCGGCTTACCTACAAAGATACGACACATATTATAAAATCATGGAGCGAAAGCAGCTATCCTGAATTAGCGACTAATGAGTATTTTTGCATGTTGGTAGCTCAAAAATCAGGGTTGACTATTCCCGAGATTGAGTTAACCAATAATGGTAAATTTTTGATTATCAAACGTTTTGACTTAATTAATGGAATATATTATGGATTTGAGGATTTTTGTGTCCTACAGGCAAAGCGAACCACTGAAAAATATGATGGTAGTTATGAACAGGTTGCAAAAACCATAAAAAATAATTTGGTGGCAGAAAGTGCTGTAAATCTAAAGACTGCGCTTAGTGATTTCTTTAAATCATTGGTGGTATCCATTTTGCTGCGCAATGGCGATGCTCACCTCAAGAATTTTGGGCTCTTGTACAAAGATACCCTAAGTACGATTAATTTAGCACCAATTTATGACATTATTACCACGCAGGCGTACCTACCCAATGATATCATGGCATTGACCTTAAATGGAACCAAGCGTTGGGCGAACAAAAAAGATTTACTGAGTTTTGCCGGCAAATCGTGCATGCTTTCCAAGGTTGAAACTACAGATGTATTTGATACCGTTATATTCGCAATAGAGCAAACCCTAGAATTATTATCCGTTGAAGTTGAACGGAATACCTCATTTAGGCGCATTGGTTTACAAATGATTTCTATTTGGCGACAGGCAGTTGCCTCATTTTCTAACGCTTAGTGACAACTCCCCGTATCAAATCTTAATTTTGGCAGGGAACTTTGCCGTTTTTCTCTTGAACCGAAATAATTTTGGTAATGTCAAATTCACCTTTGACCTCTTTGCTTGGCTTATAATCTGCCTTGATTAAGCAAACTTTACCATTGTCATCACCGTTGGAAAAGGTGCAGATTTTCTCGATTTTAGCGGCATTTTCTTTGGTCGTTTTTGAGAATTTAACGGTTTTATAACCATCTTGTGGCGTATAGGAAAAATTAGCTTTGCTGGTACAATCATATTTGCCGACATCCAACGCTTTATAACCTTCGTAATACCAGTTGCCACCAGCGGCACTAATTGCCTGTCCGCCAAAGGTTGCGGTTTCAGCCCCAGCAATTGAGCTAGTAATTACCAACATAGACAATAAAAGTTTTTTCATAGATAAATCCTTCAAAAAGTTAAAAAATCAATAATTCATCAGTTTTTTGTTCTGTATGCTGCTTTAAGATGGAATTTTACCATCGCTTAACTGCAAGATTTCCGCCCTTTTTTGATGATAGGCGGTTTTATCCAACAATCCAGCATTAAACTGCAGTTGGGCGAGCTGGAGTTGCTGGGCCAATTCATTGTAACCCCCTTCTATTTTAATAATTCTAGTAGCATCAATAGATGATTTATTTGCTATGTTAATTAAGGTGCTAGCGCCATGATAGGCTTCGGCTGGTTCGTTAAAGGCGGCTAATGCTTCAATTCGGCGCGATAATGCCGGATGAGTTGAAAATAGATCGCCCCAACTACTCAATGAACCACTAATTTTAAAGGCGCTATAGGCGCGGAGTGCTGGATTTTGATTGACGCTGCTTTCCTCCTCCTGCAGGTGGGTAAGTGCCGCAATCATCGCCTCGGAGTTGATGAGGCGGGCAGCCAAATTATCGGCAGCAAATTCACGGCGACGAGAAAATGCTTTGACTACTAGATTACCCGCAAATATTAAAATTACGCTGATTATGAATTTGGCTAAACCAATCACCCACGTGGCAACAATACCGATGTCACTATTAAAAATCGCCAGCAAATGGAAGATGTTAAGCGGTAGAGTAATTATCAATACTAGCGCATTAATGACCGATTGTACCAGTGTTAAAGTCAACATATCGCCATTAGCAATATGGGCTATTTCATGGGCAACTACCGCCGCAATTGATTTTTTATCCATTTGCTCCAGTAATTCTATACTAACGGCTAATAATGCGTTATTACGGTTCATGCCCGTTGCAAAGGCGTTCATTTCTCCAGCGGAAAATATGCCAACTTCCGGCATGGTTTCAATTCCTGCCCGTGTACGCAGGGTATCAACCAATTGATAAAGTTCAAGTTGTTCTTGATTACAATTCCCGATCTCAATTAACTGAATCTGGTGAGCTCGTTTTGCCAGCCAACGCGAAAATAATAGCGAAAAGAGTGGGAACACACTGCCGATAAAAAGGAGTATCGGGAATAAAGTTAATGCAACGCCGCCGCTAAGTACGGTTAATGAAACTATAACCGCTGCATTGGCAAGGATAAACCAGCCACAAATTTTAACTAAGCTGGACTTTATATCCAATGCTGGTTTTTGCCGGGCGTAGCTAGAAATCTCGTCAAAACTTTGCCAAGTAGTGGTGGTTCGTGGATGATTGTACTCATCCTCTGCTACTGGTGCGGATTGAGTACTATAATTTTGTGTTGGGTTAGTCATCGATCTTCCTCAAAATTTATAATTGTAAAAGCTGTTTTCTTTTTAGCTGAAATTCTTCATCGCTAATCAAACCGTTATCTCTTAGCCGCGAAAATTTGGCAATTTCTTGAATTACATCTTGTTCATCTAAAGTTGCAATCGCTGGCTTAACTATGTTTAGCGCATTGGTTCTGGGAGTGAAACGATTATTTTGTGGCTGGCTTTTTGAACACAGTAAAATTAAATTATAGCCAGGAATTAGCAGCCACCATCCACGGCGGTTTGCATCGTGGGCTCTACGACAGGCTGCAGCTAGTGATGGTAAAAACATGACTATTGAAAAGAGCAATGATAAAAAAATAACGGTGCCAATTATGGCTTCAATCATGCCGATCGCGATTTGAAAAAGAAATAAAAACAGTATGAAGTACCAATATTCACGCCGAGGGGTGCAACCTTTGAATACCGCATACTGTCTAAAACAGCTGATAAAATATTTCATGATGATCCTTTTGTCAAAATAATTAGTTATTTTTATTATGGCATTAGTATATGCCAGAATGACGAAAAGCAGATACAGCAAAAAGTTTAGATAAAAAGTTATAAAATTATGCTGAAATAGTTGTAGAAATCTAAATATTAACTATTTTTACGTTCTAATAATTTGAACTGGCTGAGATGTTTTTTGTCAGCGCTGATAAAAATTAAGGATTGCATGCTCGCGAAATAACATATTAACTATTTGCTCTTTATCATTATTTTGGTTTATGTTAAAATCACGCACTCACGAATAACAACAGGGAACTATGATGGCATATTGGTTAATGAAATCCGAACCGGGTGAAGTTAGTATTGATGATGTTAAAAATAATCCCGGGCAATTGGTTGAGTGGTTTGGGGTACGGAATTATCAGGCGCGGAATTTTATGCGTGATAATATGCAAGTTGGTGATAAGGCATTATTTTGGCATTCATCGTGCAAAGAGCCTGGAATTTATGGAATAGTTACGGTTGCAACCGCCGCGCACCCGGATACACTCCAATTTGATCTAGATAGTGATTACTTTGAGCCCAAAGCTACAACTGATAAACCACTATGGTGGTGCGTTGATGTTAAATATGAGTGTCACACCCGCTATGTTTCGATTCAGGAATTACGCCAATATCCCGAATTATCCGCAATGCGGGTATTGCAAAAAGGTAATCGCTTATCGATAACGCCATTAACTCTGGATGAGTGGAATTTTATTCAAACGCTTATTTAAGGTCACCATTTATGCAGTTAATAGATCTTCATGCCGATACCATTACCGCGCTATATTATGATATAAATAATTATCAACCAGAGCAGGAATTTGTTCGTACCAAGCCATATAGTGAGCTTCGCGAAAATAATTTGCATATTGATTTGGCTAAATTACACCAGGCTGATTCGTTGGCACAATTTTTTGTATTATGGCTTAATCTCAAAGCGTGTTTGAAATATCAGCATAGTCCGTGGCAGCATTTTTGCCGGATGTATGAGACCTTGATTGCGCAGAGTGAAATAAATTCTGACGAATTGTGTTTGGTTACAACGGTTGGTGAATTAAATAATTGTCGTCGAGCGGGTAAGTTGGCGGGGTTTATTTGTGTCGAAGAGGGCGGGTTTATTTCAACTCTAGCACAACTGGAACAGGCTTGGCAAATGGGTGTCCGCTATATTACCCTGGTGTGGAATTATGAAACCCATATCGGTGTGCCCAGTTGCATTGATCAAACACGAGGTTTAAAACCGTTTGGCTGCGAGATGGTTCTTAAAATGCAGCAACTAGGGATGCTGGTTGATGTTTCGCATTTATCCGATTGTGGAGTCAGTGATGTTTTGCAGTTGGCAACCAAGCCGATAATTGCCTCACATTCCAATGCGCGGGCATTATGCAATCACACGCGAAATCTGCCGGATCAATTAATTCGCGGAATCGCTGATAACGGTGGCGTAATTGGGGTAAATTGTGTGCCGTATTTTGTTAGTGAGAGTGAACCGCTAATTAAGCTTGATAATGTTATTGCCCATTATAAATACATCTATAATTTGGCGGGCGAAGATGTGTTAGCAGTGGGAAATGATTTTGATGGATTTATCGGTAATAATCCGCAATTGGATGAAATTCGCTCGATTGCCGATATGCCGCGCTTGAGCGCAGGGCTACTAAAAAGCGGATTTAGTTTACGGCAGGTTGAAAAAATATTTGCCGGCAATGTATTAAGAGTCTTACAAGATTTATAATTTTTGAAATATAAGGGTATTAAGATGTCAGATAATAATGATCAAATAAAACAACAAATTCAGGGTTTAATTAATGATTATGCTGTGAAATTGGCAACTTCCGAGCGGGAATTAGCTGAAAAACAGGAAGAATTACGGATTTTACGCAAAAGTTATCAAATGCTTGAAGAACGTTTGAGTCCTAGTGAAAAACATAGTCAGGAGCTGCATGCTAAATGTCGTAATCTAGAGCAGCAGATAACCGACTTAGAAGAACAAAACAACGATTTACGCCAAAACGGTAGTGAGCAGGTTAATCAAATTGCTAAATTGAAACATCGTAGTAAAAATCAGCTAATTACGGTAATTATTTTAATTATTTTGCTGATTTTATCAGGGGTTGCATTGTTTGCCGGTACCGGTGGTGGCAAAAGCCTGCAAAAATCGCTAACTTCTTCGACAACGAATAGCTCTAGCAGCACAACTCACAAGGCGGCTAAAAAGAAAAAATCTCGAAAAGTGGCGAGTGACAGCAGTACCAGTAGTGATGAAACTACTGCGGATACTACCGGAACGACAACTTCCAATGCTGATAGTAATACCACTACTGCTGATAAAACAACTACCCAAGATACGACCAGCGATAGTAATTAACTGACGTTATACACCTCTTTATATTCTAGCGTTAAGTTATTGGGTTTGACGATTTTGCGCGCTGATTGTGGATGTAAAATCAGCGAGCCATGAGGAAAAACCAATAACTTAGCACCAAAGTTATTATCGTGTGTAATATCTATAATTAATATAGTTTCTATTGGTTGGATAAGCAATAAAAAAGAGCGCGATAGCGCTCTTTTTTATTCATAACTAGGAAAATCAATAGTACTTAATATCTGACCATCTTTATCGGTAATCGTCAATTTCTGCAGGTTAGCCGCGTGAACGGTGAATTTTTCATCGTCGTTACTGTATTGCAAGTTATAACTGATTCCATTTAAAGTTCCAAAAAATTTGGCATCTTTAAAATACTTGGCTTTATTTACCGTTACATTAGTCAGGCTGCCATTGCTGGTTACGCTGATTACTTTTGCGGATGAACCAGCTACATTGTTGATATTAAACGGGATAACCGCAAAGTTTTTATCATTGATTTCTATGATCCGGTCGCTTTTGATTTTATATTCGTCACTGCTCCAAATCAGCAGCGCATTTGGCGCACCGCAAGTTGTCGCAATTTTATATGGTGTTCCCAGCGTAATTGGAATACTATAAGACTTGCTGCCAACTTGGGTTAATTTTGTTTTGTTGTCTTGACAACTAATTACCACACTTTCGCCAGCCGGTAACATGCTGTCTTCATAGACTATCGGGGTGACTGTTTTGGTGGTTAAGGTCTGAGTTGTTGATTCATATACTCCCGATTCTATCGCAACGGTATATTGCGGCTCAAGATAAACACTAGCAGCGATTGCGTTTACAGCACCAGTTGCCAATAAAACGGTCAGTAATTTTTTCATATGTTGATTTCCTTTTCTAAAGTATTTATCTAAAGTATGCCCTTGGCTCGAAGAGTATTGATTATTCCTGGTTTATCCAGTCCTAATTCGGCAAGTAATCGTTTGGGATCGCCATGTTCAATAAAATAATCCGGGATTCCCAATTGTAATAATGGCGTTGAGAGGTTATTCGCCTGCAAAAACTCTAAACAAGCTGAACCGGCACCACCCATGATCGAATTTTCTTCAATAGTAATCAAGTGCTCATGGGTTGTTGCCATTTGCCGAATTAATTCGTGATCCAGCGGTTTAACAAAGCGCATATCACAAACGGTTGCATTAATTTCTTCGGCAGCTGCCAGTGCCGGATGAAGCATTGCGCCAAATGCTAAAATAGCAATTTTCTTGCCGTGGTGGCAAATCCGACCTTTACCCAGTGGCAGCAAGCTGGGTTTTTCATCGATGGCGGCACCTATGCCATTACCGCGCGGGTAACGCACCGCACAAGGATAGTTGCCTCTAAAACCGCTATAAAGCATCTGATAGCATTCATTTTCATC
Source organism: uncultured Neisseria sp. (assembly GCA_964488065.1). Lineage (GTDB taxonomy): Bacteria > Pseudomonadota > Gammaproteobacteria > Burkholderiales > UBA11063 > Aquella. The sequence continues at coordinate 8,036 of CAZATM010000137.1, read as the reverse complement.
ACTGGGAGTCATAATTACCAGATTGGGAATACAGCGCATAAAACTTAAATCAAAAACTCCGGCATGGGTTGGTCCATCGGCACCGACAATCCCGGCGCGGTCAATAGCAAATAATACCGGTAAGTTGGGAATTGCTACGTCGTGGATAAGCTGATCATAGCCACGTTGCAGGAATGTTGAATATATTGCTACTATCGGTTTGATGCCTTGAGTTGCAGCACCACCGGCAAAGGTGATGGCATGCTGTTCAGCGATTCCAACATCAAAAAATTGTTCTGGAAAAGTTTTAGCAAATTCAACCATTCCGGAACCCTCACGCATAGCGGGGGTAATTGCAATAAACTCATCATCAATTTTACCCATATCACATAAAAATTTGCCGAATACCTGAGTATAGGTCATCGCCGTGGTAGCAGTTGATTGCATTCCTTCTGCAGGATTAAATTTGCTGACACCATGATAGGCTATCGGATCATTTTCAGCCAGTTTATAGCCATGACCTTTTTTGGTCACAACGTGTAAAAACTGTGGTCCCTGCAAATCCTTGAGTTCTTGTAGGGTTTCAATCAGTTGATCCAAATCATGACCATCAACCGGCCCAATATAGTTAAACCCAAGCTCTTCAAACAAGGTGCCGGGAAACATCATTCCTTTCATATGCTCTTCAACTTTTTGTGCCAATTTTTGCATATTGGGGACAATGCTCAGCGCTTTATTGGCAGTAGATTTAACTTTGTTGTAGAAGCGGCTGGCTAAAATTTTAGACAGATAATTGCTGAACGCACCGACATTTTCGGAAATTGACATTTCATTGTCATTAAGGATTACCAGCATGTCGCGATCCAACCAACCGGCATTGTTTAGACCCTCAAAGGCTAACCCGGCGGTCATTGAACCATCCCCAATAATTGCCACAACTTTGTTGTCTTTATTGCGTCGCTGCATGGCAACCGCCATGCCTAATGCAGCGGAAATCGAGGTCGAAGAATGTCCGACATCAAAAGTATCATATTCACTTTCTGCTCGTTTTGGAAATCCGGAAAGTCCGCCGCTTTGGCGTAAAGTGTGCATTTTATCGCGCCGCCCGGTGAGAATTTTATGGGGGTATGATTGGTGCCCGACATCCCAGACCAAAGCATCCCGTGGCGTATCATAAACATAATGCAGCGCAATGGTTAGCTCAATACAGCCTAAATTAGATGCCAAATGTCCGCCGGTTTTACTCACGTTATGCAGTATGAAATCCCGCAGCTCCTGAGCTAATTTTTTAAGCTCAGGACGGGTGAGTTTTTTTAATTCGTGCGGATAATTAATTTTTTCTAGCAAGCTGGTGCCGGTCATAGTGTTTCTCTATAATAATCTGAGTTATCGGGCAGATGTTGATTCTTAAGAATGACGGTAATAAACCAAATCCGCCAAATATTTTAAATGCTTACCTGTTGGATAACCATCCAAAATAGTTACGATATTCTTATGTAAGTCAGCGGCGGTTTGCTGTGCTTCGGCTAATCCCAGAATGCTGACATAAGTTGCTTTGTTGTCGTGATTGTCTTTATTTGCAGTTTTTCCCAAAGTAGCGGTATCTTCGGTAACATCAATAATATCATCAATAATTTGAAATAATAAACCGATTTTGGCGGCAATGTCGTTGATTGCTTGATAATGAGCTTCCTGATAGTCACTGCCAGCCAAATAACCAACAACAATCGATGCTTTTAGTAAGGCTCCGGTTTTTAGGCTGTGCATTTTTTGCAATAGCTGCAAATCAATTTTTTGTCCGGTGCTTAACCAGTCAATGGTTTGTCCACCGACCATTCCCTGAACGCCAATTGAATTGGCAATTAGATGGATTATGCTAAGTTTTTGCTCAGCCGGAAGGCACAATTTATCCGAGCTCAATATTTCAAAACAAATCGCGTGAAGCGCATCGCCAGCAAGCAATGCCACCGCATCGCCATAAACTTTATGGTTGGTCGGTTTACCGCGCCGTAAATCATCATTATCCATGATCGGTAAATCGTCATGAATCAATGAGAAACAGTGGATTAACTCAATCGCAGAGCCGATTGTCAATAATGTTTCAACTTGTGCATTGCTCAAAATTCCAGCGGCGAGGGTAAATAACGGGCGGATTCTTTTTCCGCCATCGAGGCATGAATAGCGCATTGAATCAACCAGCGTGCTACAGTCATTGTCAAGCGTTAAGAGCCGATCCAACTCTTGTTCAATCAATTCCAAATTGTGATCATGCCATTTTTTTAAATCTAACATAGTTTTATTCTGTTTGAAAATCTTTTAATTGATTACTTTCGGTATCAAGAATTTTTATCTTCTGTTCCACCTCGCGTAATTTTTCCTGACAGAATTTTACCAGTTCCATGCCATGCTTATAGTTATTTAATGCACTTTCGAGGTCAGTTTGATTTATTTCAATATTCTCGATCAGTGATTCTAGCTCTGTAATTGCTTGCTCAAATGTCACGGCCGATTTTTTGGTCATTACTTAGTTCCTTGTATTAATTTGTTTATTGGGCGAATAGCCATCACGCAGCAGATGAAAATTATCACACTGAAGATACTGTAAATGCTAAATGAGTGAATATAGGTTTGTTCCAATTCAACCAATGTCGCAGTTGATGAGCTAACCGAGGTTTGCGCTAGAAATCCTGCCAGTTTGCCGCCAAGTCCAATCGACATTAAGAAAATTCCCATCATGGCACCATTTAGTCGTTGTGGTACTAGGGTGCTTACCATTGCAAGTCCAATTGGTGAGATAAACAGTTCGCCAAAAGCAATTAGCAAATAGCAGATGATAATGAAAATTTGATTTTGCCGCATGCCATGCTGCATCGCATATTGTAAACTGAGAATTAAAACCAAAAAGCTCAATGAGTTAAAGAGGAAACTTAGGCTAAATTTGGCGGTAATTGACACATCACAGTTCTTTTTTTGCAGCCATAGCCACAAACCGTTTACTAATGGTCCAAAAATAATCACGCCCAGCGATTCAAAGGCGGTCAATGAACTTTCCGGCATGGTTAGATTGGTTACCCGTGCGGTACACAAGCTGACTGAGAAAAATTGTTGGAAGTAAACCGCCCAGTATAAACCGGAAAATACGGTTAAAATGGTAAATGCAATCAATTTTTTGCGTTCATCGCCGTGATGGAGTTTGATATTATGTAACAGAAAAGCCAGGCTGGCCAACGCAATTACCGAAAAAAGTAAGGTTGACATTTTTTCATTTTGAATGCCAAAAAATGCAGTTATAATCAAAAAGCCTATTGAAAATAAAGCGATTACATGGCTCTTTCCACTATAGCGAATATTGCGTTCATCGCGCAGCGCGTATTTTTTCTGACCGTGATAAAAGGTGGCAAAGGCAATTGCCAGACCAATCGCAGCCGAGATGAATACCGCAATCCAGCCAAAATAAACTTTTATATAACCGCCAATAAAACTACCACCGATTGCACCAAAATAAATTCCGACATAATAAAGGGTATAACCAACTTCTTTTTGCTGGGGATTGTCGCGGTAAAGCATACTTAGCATACTGGAAATATTTGGTTTTAGCATTCCAGTCCCGACAGTGACAATTGCTAACCCGATAATAAACATATCTACTTCGCTAGCAATAGTTAGAATTACGTAGCCTAGACATAGTAAAAAGGCCCCAGCTAAAATTGCCTTATTATAGCCAATCAGCCGATCAGCAATAATCCCACCAAATATACTATTAACGTAGGCAAGAGCGGTAAATGAACCAACCATTAGATAAGCATTGGCGTCATTGAGATGGATTTTTTCTAACGCATAAAATACCAGTAGCGATTGTAATACATAGAAACCATAGCGTTCCCACATTTCGGTTAGAAAAAATACCGAAAATCCGCGTGGTTGTTTTTGTCCGAGCATATTTATTTCCCCTGTAGGTAGTGTTGTTTGTTATTGGGTGGCTGTTGCATTTTTAAAACTAGGGTAAAAAGCATAACATTAGACGTTGAAATTGCTGTTAATGAGGTGTGCTTTAAAGGCGTTGATTATAACACAGTCCGGATTTTCTGTTTTTTGCAGTGCAGTAGCAAATTGATTTAGCTAGTGAAAACAATTAACTAGCTACGATTAATGATGGCAAAACCTTTTTTTATGAAAAATATTTGTAAAAAACGTTGCAATTGCGATAGATTGTAGATATAATACTGTTCTCAACCTCGGAAGCTTGGCAGAGCGGTTGAATGCACCGGTCTTGAAAACCGGCAAGGATGCGAGTCCTTCGTGAGTTCGAATCTCACAGCTTCCGCCATTATTTGAACTCTAAATTCAAACAATCAAATTCATATTTCTAATAAAATCATAATCTAATTCATTAAAATTTTCTAGTGGGATTGCTGTGGCTGCGTCACGCATTTGCAATGTGTTTTATAGTCTTTGGCAAATGGTGAAATGTTAGTGATTGATTTTTATCCTGTTAATAAGTATAGAAATTCAGTGCTAGACAAATTGAATGATCATTTTATCTAGTTAGCTAATTAACTCAATAGCAGTGCACTTGGATTTAAACTGATATTTACATTTGCAGGGTGCTTTAATGTTGGATGAGCTGTTTCTTTTTATTAAGTTGGTAGAAGCTGGGAGTTTTAGTGCGGTTGCGCGTAATCTGGGGATGACGCAGGCAACGGTAAGTCGGCGGTTGCAAACTTTGGAAGAACGGTTGGGGGTGGTTTTAATTCAACGTAATACCCGTAATTTTGAAGTTAGCGAAATTGGGCACAAGTTTTACGAGACTTTCCGTTATCAAGAAAATAATGTCCTAACCCAAATTGACGATTTATTGCAGGAGCAACGCGATGTTTCGGGAACCTTAAGAGTTTCTTTGCCGGCGGCGTTATCGAAAAATGTAATTTCTCCATATGTTGTAGATTTTATTCAGCAATATCCAGCCGTTAACTTACATATTCGCTATAGTGCTACCCCGATTGATCTTAATAAAGAAAACATGAATCTGGTTGTAACCAGTATTATGCCCTCAGCGCAAAGTTATTTGGTGCGCCTATTATATAAGTTTCATCTCCAGCTATTTGCCAGCCCAGAATATCTGCGTAATAATGGTGAAGTTAAATCGCTGGCGGATTTGAACCGCCATTTTGATACCATCGGTTTATTGAGTTCCGAAGATGTGGCGGTTACCAATTATACCTTAACCAATCTAGTTAGTGGTGATACCCATATTCTAAATACCAATCCGCGGATCTATTTAAATAATAGCATTCATTCGGTAGAAATGGCGTTAGGTGGCAAAGTCATGGCTGGGGCGTGGGATGCATTGGTTCAAGATGAATTGAAATCCGGCAAATTAGTCAAAATCCTTCCGGAGTATTCATTGGGTGAAATTCCTTGTTATCTAGTGCGCCGTCCTGGGAATCCTTCGTTGTTGGAACAACGCTTCATTATCTTTCTCGAAGAATGTTTTGCTAATCTTCCGCCACAGATTATCAACTAATCGTCAATTGCCAATCGTTTCTTTAAATGTTATTGTTAGAATTCGTGATTTTTGCGGTTGATTTATTGCTATGCGGCAAGCGATTATTCGGGCAAAAGTTTGATCTGTAGTGCACTTCTTTGCAATAGCTGGATACATTCACTGATGTCATTGTTGATGACTGCGCAATAGGCTAGCGAAGTCGGATAGTAAAAATTATTATCATCCATTCGAATAAAATCAACGTCGCAAAGTAGGTCTAGGTGTTTTAAAATTGTTTCACGAGATGCACTCCCGGGAGTTGCGGAATAGATATCGTCAATTGAAATACCATCATAGATATACTCCAAATTAAATACCTTAGTAGTTATGCTTTTTAGTAAATTGAATAATATGGTCGGTTGCATGATTGCTCCATTATATAATTAAACTGGTAAATAATGTTACGTAAACATTTGATTTTAGAGAATGCTGAGAAATATTACCATGAATAAGTAGATTTATGGGTATAATTGTATTATAATTGGTTTAAATTAAGTTATGATTTTTGGGAATTACTTATGCACGAAAATGCTTTTATTCATGATATGGCGCTGGTGATGTTGGTGGCGGGAATAGTTACGCTGGTTTTTAACCGTTTCAAGCAGCCAGTGGTGTTAGGGTATTTGGTGGCGGGAGTATTGATTGGCCCGCATTTTTTAATTCAACCGTTAACCAGTATTCATGATAAAGAAACAATTAACACTCTTGGTGAACTCGGGGTAATGTTTTTGATGTTTTCGCTGGGTCTTGAATTTAGCCTCAAAAAAATAGCCAAAGTTGGTGCTACCGCATTTATTGCGGCCATCTGTGAAACCAGTTTTATGATTTTTATTGGTTATAATCTCGGCAAATATTTTGGCTGGAAACAGATGGATTGTTTGTTCCTTGGCGCAATGATGGCAATATCATCAACTACAATTATTGTTAAGGCGCTCGGTGAGCTTGGGCTTAAACAGCATAAATTTGCGCAATTGATTTTTGGAATTTTGATAGTTGAAGATATCTTGGCAATTGGAATTATTGCCTTGTTATCCGGCATTGCGACCAGTGGCACGGTCGGTGGCGAAAATATTATTGCCACTCTTGGGCAGCTGTCATTGTTTATCATAGTCACTCTAGTGGTGGGATTGTTGGTTATACCGCGACTAATGAATTATATTGCCAGCTTTCAAAGTCGTGAAATGATGTTGATATCGGTTTTAGGGCTGTGTTTTGGGCTTTGTTTGGTGGTTTTGCTATTAAACTATAGTATTGCATTGGGGGCATTCATGATGGGGGCAATTATTGCCGAATCTCGCCAGCTGCAATTAATTGAACATTTAATTGAACCATTGAGAGATATGTTTTGTGCAATATTCTTTGTCACGATTGGGATGATGTTTGACCCGCAGGTATTGGTGGTTAATTATATTCCGGTATTAATGATTAGTTGCGCGTTGATTTTAGGGAAGGTGGTTGGAGCTACTGCTGGAACATTTATGGCTGGGGAATCCGGGCAGAACTCATTACGGGTTGGCATGGGGTTGTCGCAAATTGGTGAGTTTTCTTTTATTATTGCTGGGTTAGGAGTATCGCTGGGGGTTACTGATCCAAAATTATATCCAATTGCGATTGCGGTATCAGCGATTACGACACTTACTACTCCGTATATGATCAATTTAGCCGGGGTGGTAATCCCGGCTGTTGAAACTCATGCTAGGTTACTGGTGCGGATTAGTCGCCGTTATACCCATTGGGTGCAAGAGTTACACCCAGAGGGCGACAGTGCGCTAATAGTTAAGATTATTTTAAAAATTACCGCACAAATTATTGTCAATAGCATGTTGGTTGCGGCAGTTTTTATTGCGGCAACTTATCTGGCAACTCGCTTTAATGGTATATTTCTAAATAATGCTCTAATGGGTACCAATATTCACCGGGCAATTATATGTACGATGGCACTACTGATTTCTCTACCGTTTATGATTGCATCTTATCGCAAATTAAAAGCATTGAGTATGATGTTTTCTGAGGTGATAGTTCGTGAGCGCCAATTTGGTAATAATATTTATCGGTTGCGGCGAGTTATTTATGAAATATTACCAATTTTGGGAATTATGTGGATTATGAGTTTAATTTTTTCAATTAGTAAGCAGATTTTACCGGAACCACTGGTGTTTGTTGGTATTTCGCTGGGGGTTTTGGTGGTCGGATTGATTTTTTGGGGTACTTTGGTGCGTTGGCAATCATGGTTGCAGATCCAATTATTTAAGGTTATGGAAGATAATTAGCATTTTTATGAATAATATTTAGTGGCTAATATAATGAATTAACAACCTGTTTTGTTCCTATATATTTGGCTGATTTCATTTGGTGCTGAGTACTAAATGTGTAAAAACCGTAAAAAAGTTTTGACATGTGTAGTTGGTTATGGCATAATAACGTTCTGCCGCAAAAAGGCGGCGTTGAAAAACGAAATCAAAACAGATCTTTAACAATAAAAAACAATCAATAAATGTGAGGCATCTGGCTA
>CAZATM010000136.1:0-3715 GCA_964488065.1 uncultured Neisseria sp. | reverse complement strand
TGTAATATAATCAGATAAAGTGCTATAATTATGCCCCTGTGCCGCATTGGTCGCGATGGGGCATTGTTTTATTAATCAAAAGGAAATTTTATGTCAACTTTTAAATTAGTCGCTGAAGCTCGTAATGCAAATGAGCAAGGTAGAAGTGCGAGCCGCCGCCTGCGTCATGCTGGAAAAGTTCCGGCTATCGTTTACGGTGCTAACAGTGATGCAGTAACTGTTACTTTAGATCACAATACAATTTTCCATGCTTTGAAAAAAGAAGCATTCCATTCTTCAGTTTTGAGTCTGGAAATTGCCGGCAAAGCAGAACAAGTGGTGTTGCGTGACTATCAATTCCATGCTTTCCGTCCGGAAGTATTGCATTTGGATTTCCAACGGGTTTCTGCTACCGAAGAATTGCACATGAGCATTCCATTGCATTTCTTGAATGAAGAAATTTCACCAGCGGTTAAAACTCAGGGTGCGCACATTACCCGTGTGGCAACTGAAGTTGAAGTTCGCGCTTTGGCTAGCAATTTGCCGCAATTTATCGAAGTGGAATTAAAAGACCTTAGTGCTGGTCAAACTATCCATTTATCTGATTTGGTATTGCCAAAAGGTGTTAAACTGGAAAAATTATTACGCGGCGATGATGCTGCAGTAGTAATTGCCGGTGGCATTGCCGAAGTTGCTGATGCGGAAATCGTATCACCAGCTGACATCCCTAGCGATAAAGGTGCTGCAGAGTAATTTGTTACCTTGTGACAGATATGAAACCTACGTCTATGGGACGTAGGTTTTTTTATAGGTTATGTTAATGATACGTTTAATTATCGGGTTGGGGAATCCCGGGCATGAATATGCCGAAACCCGTCATAACGCCGGTTTTTGGTTGATTGATTTACTGGCGCGAAAAAATAATTTGAATTTGGTTGCTGAGGGTAAGTATTTTGGCGAAGTTGCCAAGTGGCGGAGTGAGGGAGCAGAGGTTTTTTTGCTCAAGCCGCAGACATTTATGAATTTGTCCGGTAAAGCAGTTGCGGCATTGGCGAATTTTTATAAAATCAAACCCGAAGAGGTTTTGGTTATCCATGATGAGTTGGATTTTAAGCCTGGGGTGGCAAAATTAAAACAGGGTGGCGGCAATGGCGGTCACAATGGTTTGAAGGACATTGATCGGGTCATCGGTAAAAATTACTGGCGCTTGCGCTTGGGCGTTGGACATCCCGGTGATGCGGCTAAGGTTATCGGCTATGTATTGAATAAACCGTTGGTGGATGATCGGATTGCGATTGATTTAAGTATCGATAAATCCTTAGAGATTATACCGTTGATGGTTGCCGGCGATTTTGCCGCGGCACAAAAAATTCTTCATACCAAATAACGGAGTTTGATTATGGCTGAAAATTTACAGATTACGACCACCACTAAAGAAGATAAATACCGTGAATTGCTTCCGCAACTGGAAGCGTTGGTTGCTGGTGAAACCAATTTGATTGCCAATCTTGCCAATGTTTGTGCCGCACTAAAAATGACCTTTGATTGGCTATGGGTTGGTTTTTATCTGGTGGACGGTAAGGAGCTGGTATTGGGACCTTTTCAGGGACCAATTGCCTGTACCCGGATTAGCTATGGCAAAGGTGTTTGCGGAAATGTCTGGGCACAGCGAACAACATTGGTAATTCCGGATGTTGAACAATTCCCCGGGCATATTGCCTGTAGTTCATTATCGCGGTCGGAAATTGTCGTTCCATTGCTGGATGAAGCTGGGCAAGTGCTGGCGGTATTGGACGTTGATAGTATTTTGGTAGCGGATTTTGATGATTGCGATCGCCATTATCTGGAATTAATCGCTAATATTTTTTAAGAAGAGTTTTTGTGGCAGCGCAAACGCGGTTTAAGTTTATTTTATTTCTGGTCGTAACCAGCACCATTGGGCAAATGGCGGCAGAAGTCTATATTCCGTCATTACCGTTTATCGCCCATGATTTTCAGGTTAGCAGCTCGTTAACCCAGATTTCAATTGCGGTATTCCTATTTGGAATGTCAATTCCCGGAATTTTCTTTGGCTATATTTCGGATTTTTTCGGGCGGCGGCGAATTTTACTGATTGCTACCTCAATTAGTTTTGTTGGTACATTACTATGTATGTGTGCGCCAAATATCTATATTTTGATTCTTGGGCGCTTTATTCAAGGGCTAGGGTTTAGTGGGGTTGGCAGCTTAAGCCGGGCGATTTTGCGTGATCGAATGACTGGGGTTGAGTTGGCGCGGTTTGCTTCCAATCTGGCGATGATTCTGGCGTTTGTTATTGATGTTTCGCCGTTTATCGGTGGCTTCTTGCAGGAATATCTGGGCTGGCGGCCGATCTTTGCGATGCTGCTATTGTATAATGCGCTGGCAATTTATATGAGTTATCATTATCAGGATGATGGACAAACGACGCTCAATGAGCATCTGCAATTAAGCCGGTTGTTACATATCAGTCTGGGGACGCTCAAAAACCGCACTTTTTTGATTTATAATACTCTCGCTGCGTTGACTTATTCGGTATTAATGGCCTATCTGGCGGTAGCCAGCTTTTTGTTTGAAAAAGTTATTGGGATTTCACCAACTGAATTTGGGGCAACCACCTTGGGCTTATCCTTTGTCTATATGTTTGGCTCTTTTTTAAATGGACGCTTACTCAGGCATTTTGCGATGAACCGCCTGATAAAAAACGGCATTGTTTTGATGTGGTTAGGCTGCGGGCTGTTATTCTTATATGCAACGGTCTTACCGCTAACTTATTGGGGACTGGTATTATTTGTCGCGGTGGTTTATTTGGGGTGTGGGGCATTGTTTTCCAATAGCAGCGCTCAGGCATTTACTTCAATTGATAAAAATGTCGGTAGCGCTTCGGCAGTCTATAGCACCATGCAGGTATTATACGGTGCCGGATTTACCTTATTGATTAGTTGGTTTCATCCGACAACTACCTTACCGTTAGCAATGATTGTTGGTGGAATATGTATTTTGATGACGGTAATCGCCATAAAATTAAAAGCACCGGTTGAAGAATAAGCGTTAAAATTTATGTCAGGGAGATAGCGAATGAGCCAAATTAATTTACAAACTAGCGTTGCTGGAATCGGATTTAATTCCTGCATTTACAATGCCTCCGGTCCGCGGGATACCACGCTTGCCGAATTACAGCAATTGGGCGAATCGGCTGCTGCAGCGATTTTGATGAAGTCCTGTACTCTGTTGGCTCGCGAAGGTAATCCCGAACCACGTTATGCCGATTTGAGTCAGGGTTCACTACAGTCAATGGGCTTACCCAATCTCGGTTATCAAAAATATCTGGAAATGAGCACTGTACTGAAAGAATACGGCAAGCCGGTGATTGCCAGTGTTGCCGGCTTGCAGATGAGCGATTATGAAACTATGGTTGCCGCATTTCAAAATAGCGCGGTGGATTTGATTGAAGTTAATCTTAGCTGCCCAAATATCGTCGGTAAGCCGCAACTAGCCTATGATTTGGAGGCAACCGAAGCGGTGTTAAAAGCGATTAGCCGGCTGGGGACAAAACCACTGGGCTTGAAACTGCCGGCCTATACCGAAAGTTATTATTTCGAAAACATTGCCAAACTGGTGAAACGTTATGGAATCAGCTTTGTTACCTCGATTAATTCACTGGCAAATTGTCTGGTGATTGATCCAGACAACGAAACCGCAATCATCAAGCCGAAGC
>CAZATM010000135.1:0-13145 GCA_964488065.1 uncultured Neisseria sp. | reverse complement strand
CAGGAATGCACAACAATATCAATTCCCAATTCCAGCGGTTTTTGGAATAATGGCGTAAGGCAGGTATTATCAATTATGGTGGTAATCCCGTTATCATGAGCAACTTTGGCAACTGCACGTAAATCCACCACTTTAAAATCGGCACTCCCCGGTGACTCAAGATAAATAATCCGCGTATTGGGTTTTATACCCTCCTGAATCGCCGCAATATCGGTATCGCGAACATAGCTGTATTCAATGCCGAAGCGACGAATAAATTTGGCATACTCCAAAACCGGTCCATAAATGGTATTAACAAATAATACATGATCGCCGCTTTTTAAATGTCCCAACAATGCGGCACTCGCAGCGCCCATTCCCGATGAAAAAACCCGACAGCGTTCACCGCGTTCCAGCGCCGCCAATTTATCTTCGACAAAATGAGTAGTTGGGTTATTGCCGCGAGTGTAACAATATTGTTCGCGATTTTTAAGCCGGTATTGACGGTAGTCTTCCAAAGACTTAAAGGTAAATAACGAACTTTGTACAATTGGTGGATTGATTGCCTGATAGGAATTACCTTCTTCCTGCAAGCATATTTCGCGATCGCTGTTTAAAATTTTATATAACATTATTATCCCTTTGCTGCTAATTACTCTTTTTCCAACTGGATTTTTGCCTGTTTTAAATTAGCTATTTCTTCTTTAGACAATTTAGGAAAATCAATATCCAAGGCATTTATGGCATCGGCAACAATATGAGCAATTATCGCCCGCGCAATCGGTTTATCATTGGCCGGAACTACAATCCACGGCGCATATTCATGCCCGGTTTTGGATAGCAAATCTTCATATGCCGCAACATAATTGTCCCAAAATTGGCGCTCTTTTAAATCCGCCGGCGAGACTTTCCAGTATTTATCCTCATTGCTCAGCCGTTCCATCAACCGATTTTTTTGCTCATCTTTGGAAATATGCAGAAAAAACTTGAGTACTACAATACCATTGCGCGCTAAATGCTTTTCAAAATGATTAATATCTTCATAGCGCTCGTCCCAAAATTTTTTGTTCTTACCCAGCGCTAATTCTTCAGGCAATTGTTCCATATATTCCGGATGCACCTTCACTGCCAACACATCTTCATAATGCGAACGATTAAACACCACTACTTCGCCACGAGCAGGCACGACCTTTTGATAACGCCACAAAAAGTTATGCCCATGTTCTTCTGCGGTTGGAACTTTAAAACCCTGAACGCGGCAGCCCTGTGGATTAATCCCGCTTAAGATATGCCGGATTGTACCGTCTTTACCGGCAGTATCCATCCCCTGCAGGACAATCAGCACCCCATATTTATGACTCGCCCACAATTTTTCATGAGCACTAATCAATGCCTGACGACTTTCTTCGAGAACATCATGTGCTAGATTATGCGCCTTCTTTTTGCCGACCTTTTTGACTTCCTTTACCAGATAGTCACAATTATGTTTATTTAGATTAACTTTCCCGGGTTGATTAATTACCAGTTCTTTAAACTGCGGATTAATTTTAGGTTTTACATTTGCCATTACAATCTCCCTTTTTTATTAATTATGCGATGGTCTCGCGACCTGATAGTTTCATCAATAAAAAACCGCAGCACACAGGCTACGGTTAATTACATTCTAATTTTTAGCAACAAAGCTGTCATGGAACGCTTTTGATACCTCAGGAATGTGTGCCGTTGGAATCAACATACTGATATTAATCGTGCTGGCACTATAAGAGAGCATCTGCACCTTGGAATCCAGTGCCTCCAAAGTATTAAAAATATTCTGCATCAAGGCGTGGGTTTTCATAATTTGGTCACCGACTAGTGACACTGTACCAAACCCCTCAATATAATCGGCTTTGGCAAATTTATTTAATTCTACTAAGGCAGAATCTAATTTACCGACATTATCCAGCGTGACCGAAACGCTCACTTCCGAAGCACTGATCATATTTACCGAAATATTATTATTGGCTAAAATAGCAAATATTTTCTGTAAGAAACCTTTAGATAAAAACATGTCCGCTGAATATATATTGATTAACGGCACGATATTACGCCAAGTAACCGCTTTTACCACCCCATCATTATTATCCGGATGATGAGCGATCAACGTGCCGGGATTATCCAAATTAAAGGTATTAAGCACCCGCACCGGAATACCAGCCCGCACCGCTGGCTGAATTGTACGCGGATGTAAAACTTTGGCACCAAACATCGCTAGTTCGGCAGCTTCCTGATATGATAACTGTTTTAATAATTTGGCATTGCTAATCACCCGTGGATCGGCAGAAAAAACCCCATTGACATCTGTCCAAATCTGAATTTCATCAGCACCTAGTGCATAACCAATAATTGCCGCCGAATAATCTGAACCACCGCGCCCCAATATCGTCGTTTCGCCTTGATTGGTTGCACCTATAAATCCGGTAATTACCGGCACAACGCCAGCTTTTACCAGCGGCAATACAGTTTTTTGGGTATGTTTTTTGGTCGCACCATCAATAAAATCAGCGCCACCAAAATGACGGGTAGTAATAATGCAATTGGTAGCACTAACCTGCTGTGCTTTATAACCAGATGCGCTTAATAATAAACTGATTAGTTTGGATGACATTAATTCGCCAAATGAAACTACACTATCATGAAATTGCAGTTGATTTTGATACTGAATTGACGGCAATAAATCGCGTAATTGCTGCAAATAGTCCGCAACGACTTCACGTGCCTGCGGCTGTAATTCCACCAAATGGGCTAAATTGGTATCAATCCAGGTGCTATGTTTAGCAGTTAATTCAGCAAACACGGCTTCGCGCTCGTCATCCAAAATAGTATGACTTAATTTTACCAACAGATCGGTTACGCCACTTAATGCCGAAACCACCAAAACCGGCTGTTTAGCATAGTCGCGTTCAACAAGTTTTACTATCGCTTTAACACTTTCTTCGCGAGTTACTGAGGTACCGCCAAATTTCATCACCTGCATTACACTGTTTCCTTGTATTTGTATATATGGTAAATATGCCTTGAGTTAGGCAGTTATTATAGCAATTTGCAGGCAGTTATGATAACATTCACAATTATTTTATTAAGAACACTAGGAATATTAGACCATGTTAGAAGCAGAACAAATTAATGAAATCGGTAATCTCGGTAATCAATTAAAACAACAACTCAATGAATTACGGGGGTTTCTTTGACTTTAATGACAAAAAACAGCAATTGGCTGCCGTTGAAAAAGAATTAGAAAATCCCGAAATCTGGAATAATCCGGAACAGGCACAAGACCTAAGCCGCCGTAAAAAACAATTGGAAAATGTCACACTTACTTTAGAGAAACTTGATACGACCATTGAATCATGTTTGGAGCTATTTGAATTGGCCACCAGTGACTATGATGAAGAAACTTTACTGGCAATTAAAGCCGATTTGGATGTAACCAAAGACGAGTTAGATAAACTTGAATTTCGGCGGATGTTTTCCCATCCGATGGATCCCAATAATTGCTTCATCGATATTCAGGCCGGTAGTGGCGGTACTGAAGCGCAGGATTGGGCAGATATGTTATTCAGAATGTATCTACGTTATGCCGATAAAAAAGGTTTTACTGCCGAAATTCTGGAAGAACAATCCGGAGAGGTTGCCGGCATTAAAAATGCAACCATCAAACTAACCGGTGAATATGCTTTTGGCTATTTGCGTACCGAAACCGGAGTTCATCGCCTGGTTCGCAATTCGCCATTTGATGCCAATAATAAACGTCATACTTCGTTTGCCAGTGTTTTTGTTTATCCGGAAGTTGATGACAACATTCAGATTGAAATCAACCCTGCCGATTTACGGATTGATACCTATCGCGCTTCCGGCGCCGGTGGACAGCACATCAACAAAACCGATTCGGCGGTACGGATTACTCACGTTCCAACCAACACCGTGGTGCAATGCCAAAATGATCGTTCACAGCATAAAAATCGGGACGAAGCGATGAAAATGCTTAAAGCCAAACTCTACGAACTGGAATTACGTAAAAAAGAAGCTGAAAAACAAAAATTGGAAGACAGTAAAACCGATATTGGTTGGGGACATCAGATTCGTTCCTACGTATTTGATCAATCGCGGATTAAAGACTTGCGCACCAACGTTGAAATCGGTAATATTCGCGGCGTAATGGATGGTGATCTTGATCCGTTTATTGAAGCCAGTCTCAAACAAGGAGTGTAATTTGAAAAAAATAACCACCGGTAAAATGCGACTGCAACCAACGCTTAAAACTATTGCACTAATTGCGCCACTGGGATTATTATTAAGCGGTTGCCCATCAATGGCAACCTGGTTACCTTCAATGATCCCATCATTGGTCCCAAGCGTTAATTTAACCAACGTCAATGTCAACAATAATCAAATCAGTTGTTATCCCGGTGGGACTTTCAGTTCCGAATACTGCTCAATTCCAATTGGGCGCTTTTTAGCAATTACCACTAATTATGCCGATCCATATGCCGAAAGTAATTTGTTTATGGCTTATGGACAAAAATATCAGCGGTTTATTTTTGCCGATTTGGACGAGCGGGTGCAATTGGATAAAATCAATCAAGACTTTTTAAATAGCTATCCAACTGCCAGTTCATTATCCACCATGCCAGATAGTTTGCGGAGTTTATTGATTGAGATCAAAGAAGAATACATCCCTGAAAAAAATTATAAAAAACTCTCGGAAGCCTATACGCATTTATATACTATTACCGCACTGGATTTTGCCACTGATCCATGCCTGACCAAGTTCAATCACGCAACATCTGCACAAGAGTCGGCCCAGCAGTTACAGTTCATGCAATATAAAGTCTTTGGCATTCAATATACCAATGCGATTTTAATGCATATCAGCGGCTCACTGGATAGCAAATATGACAATGAAGTTGATGCCTACGAACATCTCTATCAGGCAGTATTAAAGCTTGACCCATATCAGCTGGATAATCTGGCAACCGCATTATATGATAAAACGATGACCTACTCGCCAAAACAATTTGAATCATCATTATATACATTGAATGGTGCCCCGTTTGGCGAGTTGGGACGTTTTAGCTGTACCCACGAAGCCACTCATTGGTTTAAATTTGGCTTTGAATATTTTGGAACCAATATTTCGGGAATAAAGCGTGATATCAGTTTTAAAAATCCAGATGTCTATAAAAATTATGATAGCGATCCGATTCCAGTGTTAAACGGCAGCGAATCCGATAACTCCACCAGTTAAGAGCAAAATTAGATGAGCAAAACTACGATTCACAAGTTTGTCTTTATTATACTAGCGGGGATTTTATTTCTCAGCAATGCTTATGGCGAAAATACAATTGCAATTCCTGGCGATGCCCAAGCTGAAGTTTATTTGCCGTTACTTAAAAATAAACGTGTAGCCGTATTTGCCAACCAAGCCTCACAGGTTGGTAATCAAAATATCGTTGATGTTTTGGTGGCACAAAAGGTTGCGGTTGTTAAAATTTTTACGCCGGAACACGGTTTTTCGGTTGCCGGTGATGCTGGAGCTGCAATTAAAAATAGTAGCTACCATAATATTCCAATAGTTTCTCTCTATGGTAAGAAAACCGCCCCCAACGCCGAAGATTTAGCTGGCATTGACGTTATTGTCTATGATGTACAGGACGTTGGAGTTCGGTACTACACCTATATTTCTTCGTTGCAACGCTTAATGGAAGCGGCAACAATCAATCACAAGCCGTTAATAATTTTTGATCGCCCTAATCCCAATGGCTTTTATATTGATGGTCCAATCTTGGAACCCGCCTATAAATCATTTGTCGGAATGCAGCCGGTGCCGATTGTTTATGGTATGACCATTGGTGAATATGCACAGATGCTGGTTGGCGAAAAATGGCTGGACTTACGACCACGAAATTTGGCAACGACGTTAAAATTAACTATCGTGCCGCTTAAAAACTATACTCACAATAATCATTATCAAATACAGAATCCACCCTCACCCAATTTACCGAATATGACCGCGATTTATTGGTATCCATCATTAGGTTGGTTTGAAGGCACCAAAATGAGCGTTGGACGCGGAACGGCTATGCCATTTCAGGTATTGGGCGCGCCAAAATTTCCGGAAAGCTATAGCTTCACTCCACAAGCGACTATCGGTGCCAGCAATCCACCATTTAAAAACCAGCTCTGTTATGGCTGGAATCTCCAGCTTGCCGAAAGCCAAGTGTTAACGCAAATCAATGGGCAAATCCAATTATCTTATCTGCTAAAAAGTTATCATCAGACAAGCGATAAAGCCCATTTTTTTAATTCGTACTTCAACAAATTAGCCGGCAATGCCAGTTTGCAGCAGCAAATTATTCGAGGTGATGATGAAAGTACTATCCGGGCTTCATGGCAAAGCGCTCTGGCCAAATTTCGCATAATTCGCCAAAAATACCTGCTCTATCCGGATCAATAAGCGCATGAACCGCTATATCTTGTTAACCCTATTGGCAATTGCCAGTATCGTCTTGGCATCGGCTTTAATCCGCTACAGCCAAATCGGACCAATTGCCACCGGCGCTTACCGCTTGCTGCTAGCAATTCCGATGCTTGTGGTCGTCAATTATTCGACACATAAGTCCATGCAAAATACCAGCGCAAAATTATCGCTCCCGGTCATGATACCGGCGATACTTGCCGGAGTTTTTTTTGCACTCGATTTATCGGTCTATAATCTTTCGGTAATCTACACAACCCTTGCCGAAGCTACTTTGCTAACCAATATGGTGCCGTTTTTTGTAGCACCGATTTCAATTGTGTTTTTTAAAGAAAAAATTTCGCCACGGTTTTTATTTCCAGTGGTCTTGGCATTAGCTGGTTTAGCCCTTTTACTGGGAAGTAGTGGTAGCAGCAATCATCATTTTAGCGGCGATTTATTGGCATTACTCTCGGCGCTATTTTATTCGTTATTTTTTATTTCCATCAAAAGTGCCCGCAACAACTATCCGGCAGCAAAAACCATGCTGATTGTCTGCCTAGTTGGCGGAGTTACGCTCCTACTAATCGCGATGGTACGCCACGAAAATATAATTCCCAATTCAGGTTTTGGCTGGCTGATGGTTTTTCTGATTGCTTTTTTCGGGCAAATCTTTGGGCAAACTTTGTTAGCTTATGCTATGAAGTATATTCCACTTAATTTATCGGCATTGTTTTTATTATTATCGCCGGTTTTTGCCGCTTTATTTGCCGTAATAATGTTCCACGAATGGTTAAGCGCCAGTCAAATTGCCGGGATCAGCATTATTCTTATCGCGGTTCATTTTGGTAAAAAAATTCTCGACCGTTCGCTAAGCGCGAAATAAACCCTCGCAGTTCATTTTAGAATAATCACCACTTATTATTGGGAAAATAATGCCATGTTAAAAGAATATCTTGCTCAAGAAATCGCACCGCTATTTAAAGCAAACGGAATAAGGGAAGATTTATTTGCTGGCTTTAGTGTCGCAATTATGGCAATTCCTTTGGCATTGGCAATTGCACTGGCATCTAAGGTTTCACCGAGTATGGCATTGACTGCCGCAATTATTGGTGGAATTATACCGGCACTTTTTGGTGGTGCCCGCCGTGGCGTTTCCGGACCGGCATTATCAATGACTATTCTGATTGCCACCTGTGTCACTACTCACGGGCTCAATAGCTTACTGGTAATTGGCTTAATTTGTGGATTATTACAATTGCTATGTGGTATTTTTAAATTGGGGCGCTATGCCCGCTTAATTCCGCTACCGGTAGTCCACGCGTTTACTTCGGCGATTGCTGTAATTTTATTGATTACCGCATTACCCAGCGCACTACAGATTTCAGCTCCGGATATTTCTCATCCACTGGATGTCTTGCGCGATCTAAATTTACATCTGACGAGCATTAATCCATTGGCACTATTATTGGCATTACTAACGATTCTAATTGCCCGCAAATTGCCGCGAGTTACCACTAAAGTTCCGGCATTATTGGTTGCCGTAATAATTCCAACCTTGATAGTTCAGTTATTGCCCGCCCACTATAACTTGCAATTTGTCGGTAGCCTGTTAGATGATTTAACATTGCCGACATTACCTAATTTCTCGGCAATTGAAAATTGGCACTCACTCTTGATTAGTGCCTTAGCGGTATTTGTGCTGGCAACACTGGAAAGTTTATTATCTGCCAGTTCAATTAGTGAGTTGGGTTATGGCGATGTTACTAAGCCCAACCAGGAGCTATTTGGTCAGGGAATTGGCAATATTGTCGTTGCATTATTTGGCGGGATTCCGATTACCGAACTACTAACCCGCTCACAAATCAGTATTGAAAACGGTGCACAAACCCGGCGCGCGGCGATCTTTCATGCGCTATTTATCTTTATTATTGTCTATTTTTTTCCATCCTTCCTGAAAATAATCCCAATTCCGGTATTGGCCGGTATCTTAATCAGCGCCGCGATCTCGATGCTTAATTATAAACGCGCCCGTACCTACTGGCATAAGGATAAAGCCGACTTTTTGGTGTATAGCATAACTTTTGTGATGTTGGTATTTACCAATCTAACTAATGGTATCCAAACCGGGGTGATGGTCGCATTGATCATCATGATTATTCGGATGCTAACCATCAAAAGCAATATTCGTTTATGGGAAAGTCAGCAGGTAATCCGTATTAGTTTGAGCGGCAATATTACGGCGTTGTCGTTTGATAAATTTGAGCAATTGTTTAAAAAAATCGCTACACATAATGAACTGCGCTTTGTAATTTTTGAATTTGAGAAACTCCGCAGTCTGGATAAATATGGAGCACAAATTATTATTGAAACATTGGTAAAACTGCAGCAACAGCGATTACAGGTAATTTTACACCGCTTGACCAAAGAGCAATACCAATTGATAAAACAGGCGAATAGTACTAAGCTGCCATTTTTTAATACCATTGCCGAGAGTGAAATCAAGGATATTTTAGAAAATCATGGGCTAAAACATTCCGCCAACGAGGTTCTCAAGCAAGGTATGGATCAATTTTATGAAGAATACAGTAAGGATCGGGGAAAATTAATCAGTCAGCTAGCAAAAGCCCAGCAACCCCACACGCTACTGATAACTTGTTCCGATAGCCGGCTTGATCCCAATGAGTTTTTTTCGGTTGGACTGGGCGAAATTTTTGTTATCCGCAATGTCGGCAATGTTGTTCCACCGTTCCAGCGTCCAATGCCGCATAGCGAAGCCGCCGCAATTGAATATGCTTTAGATCACCTAAATATTCGCAATATTGTGATCTGCGCCCATACCGAATGTGGTGCAATTAAGGCTTCACTACAAACACACACCAGTACCGATGAAGATTTTGGGTTAAATAACTGGATAGCGTTAATTAAATCAGGATTCACCCCAAATTGGCCGACAACAGTTTCACAGGGGATTCAGCTCAATGTGTTAGCTCAGGTCGCTAATTTAAAAACTTATCCACGGGTTAATGAATTGTTGGCAGATAGTCAATTGACAGTTTCGGCATGGATTTATGATGTTCATACCACCAGCATGCAGGAATGGAATGAATTAACCCAACAATTCATTCCGCTAATTGGCAGTAATTCAAAGTAAAAAAACCTCCGCAAGGAGGTTTTATCACATTTTTTCAACGACTGGAATCCCCAGCAAACTCAGCCCGGTTTGCAGCGTTTTGGCCGTCAATGCCGCTAATGCCAGCCGACTGTGCATTAAGGATTGAGATTCAGCCTTTAGAACCGGACAACTTTCATAAAAGCGCATAAATAAACCCGACAATTCATAAATGTAACCGCAAAGATAGTGCGGGTAATTCTCGCGTGCAGTTTCGCTGACTATATCGGCAAATCTGGCAATATGCACTGCCAGCCGATGTTCGGCATCTTCCTTAATGTCTAAAGCCCAGCCCAAACTTTCATCCAGACTATAACCGGATTTTTTGAAAATGCTAAAGATTCGCGTATAGGCATAAAGTAAATACGGCGCGGTATTTCCTTCAAACGCCAACATTTTATCGAAGCTAAAAATATAGTCGCTCAGCCGATTTTTAGATAAATCGGCATATTTGAGTGCGGCAATTCCCAAAATTCCTGCCAGTTCATTTACTTCCGCGGTGCTCCATTCCGGATTACGCCCGGCAATCATCGCCTGTGCGCGTTCAATTGATTCATTGATCAATTCCAGCAATTTGACCGTTCCGCCGCTGCGGGTTTTAAACGGTTTTCCGTCTTCACCCATCATGGTGCCAAATGCGGCATGTTCCATTTTAGTATCAACCGCCGCGACCGCCGCTTTCTTGGTAGTTACAAATAATTGCTTCATATGCAAAGACTGGCGCGCATCAATAACATAAACCAATCGCGATGAATGCAGTCGTTGTACCCGATCATAAACCGCAGCAATATCGGTTGTAGCATATAGATAGCCGCCATCTTTTTTCTGGATGATAAATGGCGTCTCATCTTTGCTACCCAATTCTTCCGGCGTAAAAAAGACACATACCGCACCATCGCTGTCGATAGCAATGCCTTTATCCAGCAATAGTTTAACCATCGGCGCCAATAAATCATTATAAAAACTTTCGCCGACCACATCATTGGGCGTTAATTTGGTATGCAACAGATCATAAATTTTTTGACAATGACCAAGAGAAATCGTCACAAACTGCTGCCAATAGCCAAGGATTTTTTCATCGCCGGATTGCAAACGCACCACAAAATCCCGGGCAGTATCGGCAAAAGTCGGATCTTCATCAAAGCGAATTTTGGCTTTACGATAAAAATCCTCCAGATCGCTTAATTCGATTTCAGAACTATTTTCCTGCTTGATTTCTTCGAGATAAGCGGTTAACATTCCAAACTGGGTTCCCCAATCACCAACGTGATTGCGGCGGATGACGCTATGTCCAAGATACTCATAAATCCGTACCAACGCATCACCAATGACCGTGCTACGCAAATGACCGACGTGCATTTCTTTGGCTAAATTAGGCGCGGAATAATCAACTACTACCGTTTCGGGCAGGATACC
Source organism: uncultured Neisseria sp. (assembly GCA_964488065.1). GTDB lineage: Bacteria > Pseudomonadota > Gammaproteobacteria > Burkholderiales > UBA11063 > Aquella. Next base: position 2,082 of record CAZATM010000135.1, on the reverse strand, counting down.
GCCGACATGCAAAATATCATCCGCCAGCGCCAGATTTAAATACTGATTATTTAATTTTATATTAATGAAACCCGGACCGGCAATTTCGCAGCTTGCCACTAGCGGATTATCCGGTAAATTTTCAATAATTTTTGCCGCTAACTCGCGCGGATTCTGTTTTAATTGCTTGGCCGCAGCCATCGCACCATTAACCTGAAAATCACCATGCTCAGGGCGTCCGGCAATTTGTAATACAATCGGAACACTTTGACTCATTCCCAAGGCATTGAATGACTGCCGAAAAACATATTCTAGCTGCTGCTGTATTGTTGTTTGCATTTTTTTCCTATATTTGATTAATTTCTACCTAATATTACATACACATATAATATTTTTCAGAGTTTAGTTTTAATTTTTAGCGAATTGTGAAGATGGTTAGAGTTTGTTTACGTAAAGAACGTCATTTTGTGAACTGTTTGAGTACAGGGAGTCTTTCACAAAATAGTTCTACGTAATTACAAACTTTTATCCTCGTAACACTTGAGCGAAAAAATTGAAATCAAGCTCTGAAATAAGCATATTACATAACATCAATTATTATTTGGAATAATCCGCGCCAATAATGCTTTTTCCATTCCCTGCATATTTGGCAATTTAACAAAAATTCCGCTACCTTGTGCCACTTCAACTTTTTCACCGAGCTTATTTACCATTTGGCTAACCTCAACTATTCGGCTATTACTCGGGTGTAAGACTTCGAGTTTATCACCCATGCTGAATTTATTCTTAACTTCAACCAAACCCCAGCCTTCAGCATCAACTTCGATAATCTCACCGACAAATTGACTGGCGCGCGATTTGGAGTGACTGTCAATATAATTTTGATAATCTTCAGCGTGGTGGCGTTGTAAGAAACCATCGGTATAGCCGCGATTAGCCAACCCCTCAAGATCCGCAAATAGCGCCGGATCAAAGGGTTTGCCAGCGACCGCAGCATCAATTGCCCGCCGATACGCAGCGGCAACCCGTGCCACATAATAAATTGATTTGGTACGCCCCTCGACCTTCAACGAATTAACCCCAATCTTAACCAAACGCTCAACATGTTGAATCGCGCGTAAATCTTTGGAATTCATGATATAAGTACCATGTTCATCCTCAATAATCGGCATAAATTCGCCGGGACGGGATAAATCTTCAATCAAATAGGTTTTATCAGCAAGCGGATGGCGTTTTACCCCACCAGCAGCGGAAAACTGATTGTTAGCCTCCATCGCTTCCTGATTGAAATTGAACCCGCTTAACAGCTGAACATCACCGGAATCAGTAGCAGCAGTATCATCAACTTTATATTCCCAACGAAAGGCATTGGTACAGGTTCCCTGATTGGGATCGCGGCGATTGAAATAACCCGATAATAAACAGCGTCCAGAATAAGCAATGCACAATGCACCATGGACAAATACTTCGATTTCCATATCCGGGCATTCCTGCCGAACTTCCTCAATTTCATCCAATGACAATTCCCGGGATAAGATCACCCGCGAGATACCCTGCCGCTGCCAGAACTTTACCCCGGCAAAATTAACCGTATTTGCCTGTACCGATAAATGCACTTCAGCATCCGGCCAGCGATCTTTTAACAGCATAATCAAGCCTGGATCCGCCATAATCAATGCATCCGGTTTCATTTCCATCAATGGTTCCATATCTTTGAGATAGGTTTTGATTTTGGAATTGTGCGGCAGAATATTGCTGGCAATATATAATTTTTTACCGCGTTGACGTGCTTCTTTAATTCCACGCTGCAACTGTTCTAATTTGAAATCATTATTCCGAGCCCTCAGGCTATAACGTGGCTGACCGGCATAAACGGCATCGGCACCAAAATCAAACGCATATTGGAGATGTTCAAAGGTTCCAGCTGGAAGTAGTAATTCGGGAGCTTTAAGCATTTAATCAGAATCCTCTTGTAAATATTGGTCGCTATTTTATCACATTTACCGGTTTTATTATTCATGCATATAATTTAAGAATATTTTTAGCTCATGGGCGTATAAATTTCTCCAGTTAAAATACCTTAAGCTTAATTACCTTCTACTT
>CAZATM010000134.1:0-19283 GCA_964488065.1 uncultured Neisseria sp. | reverse complement strand
TAGCCAGATGCCTCACATTTATTGATTGTTTTTTATTGTTAAAGATCTGTTTTGATTTCGTTTTTCAACGCCGCCTTTTTGCGGCAGAACGTTATTATGCCATAACCAACTACACATGTCAAAACTTTTTTACGGTTTTTATTAAATTTCTCCACCAAAATCATCTACCACCAAGATAATTGCTAAATATTATTCAATTATAACCGTATGATAAATGATACCCTTCACAATACAACATAAACAAAATATCCGATATATTCATGGAGTATTTTTTGTGTTTCTACCGCTGCGGCATGATTCGGCATTAATTTTTGCCACCATTTTAAGTTATTTATTGAATAATCATCCCATGCCGGGTAACAAATTGGGGTTATACCGTATTTAGAAAACAATGCGGCAGAGCGCCACATATGTGATGCCTGAGTAACTAAAATAACCCGTCTCATCCCGATCTCATTTAATTTCAATGCGGTAAACCGCGCATTCTGATTAGTATTTAATGATTGCGACTCTAGGATAGTTTGGTTTAGCAATGGATAGTTATCTCTCAAGTAACCCTGCATTGCTGAGGCTTCACTAATTCCATCATCAGTAACACCTCCAGATAGAATTATTGGTAAGGCGGGATTTTCTAGCGCTACTTTTGCGGCGGCTTTGATATTAAGTAAGGAAACACCGGCAGGATAGCCTTCAAATTCGCCAAAATCACCAACTTCAACAGTAACTCCAGCGCCTAAGACCACTATTGCCTGTGGTTGAATAGCTAATTTATTGTAATTACTATCCAATGCCGGATAAATTGTTTTGGTTATCCCGTTAGCAAATAAAGGAGTATATTGCAGATAAAGACAAACCACTCCTAGTAACCAAATCACTATCATTAGTTTTTTGTACTTCCAAAACCACAACCCAATTAACCCGAAGATCCAAATATTTACTGGTGGCGTAAACAGAATTTGGATAATATGATGAAGCTGGAGCAAATTCATTCGTTAATTCCGACATCATAAACGTAGCCCAGTAACTCATGCAATACTGCCGAAGTTGTCGCCATTGCTTGCGCCGTCGGTACAAACCATAATAATTGCAAACGGTAATAACCCAAAGAATAAAAACCAGTCGGTGCCGATATTACCTGAATTCCACTTTGGCGAAACAAGGCACTGGCTCGCCGCTCGTGGCTGGCTGACGTAACCAGAACAATTTTTGATATTCCATATTGCTGCAATAATCGCGAAGTATATTTGGCATTTTCAGTTGTGGTCTTGGAATCCGGTTCCAGATAAATTGGATTTTCGACATCAAATTCATTCCGCAAAGCTTTTTTCATCAGACTAGCTTCGGAATCTTTGCTGTCAATAGCACCACCAGAAACAAATATTGGTAAATCGGGATTTTTTTTAGCCAGAAATGCGGCGTAACGAATCCTGACCAAGGTATCCATATTAGAAACGGCATTTTGTCCGTATTCTTTAACATAGGTATTTACGCCACCACCAAGCAATACCATTGCCTGAGCGTCATTTAGCTCCTGAACCTTAATTGGTGGTGGTGCGATCATTTTGTTTAGCTGATAAGCACAATATGGTGTCGATTGCAGATACAAGCTGAGGCAGCCCAGCGCAATTAATACTTTTCCTATTGTGCGCTGCACCTTGAAAAAATACAGCCCAAGTACTATAATAACTAATGAATTAAGCGGGGGCAAAAAAATACTCTGCATAAAACGATGCAAAAAAATGGTAATCATAATGTAATTTGCTACTCTGTGGTTAGTGTTTTTTTGATAATAGTCAATATTTTAACTGATAGGGAGTCATTATGGCGAAAATTGCTTTGGTTACTGGTGGTATGGGTGGTATCGGAACAGCGATGTGTAAAGCTTTGGCACAAGCTGGAAACAAAGTGGTAACAACTTATTATAGCAATGAAGCAGAAGCTCAAAAATGGAAAGAACAAGCTGATGCATGGGTTAAACAAATGAAAGCCGAAGGCTTTGATGTTGCCGCTTATGCCTGCGATGTGTCTGATTATGCTTCTTGCGAAGCCGCTGTAGCCAAAATTAAAGCAGATTTAGGGTCTGTTGATATTTTGGTAAACAATGCCGGAATTACTCGTGATGGCATGTTTAAAAAATTGGGCAAAGACAAATGGGATGCGGTTATGCGTACCAATTTGGACAGCGCTTTCAACATGACTAAACAAGTTATGGATGACATGGTTGAAAAAGGTTGGGGTCGTGTAATTAATATTTCTTCAATCAATGGTCAAAAAGGTCAAGCTGGTCAAACCAATTACTCGGCTGCTAAAGCCGGACTTCATGGTTTCACAATGGCTTTGGCTCAAGAAGTCGCTAAAAAAGGGGTGACTGTTAATACCATTGCACCTGGATACATTGCAACAGATATGGTTATGGCAATCGATGAAGAAATCCGTAACAAAATTATTGCTGGTATTCCAATGGGTCGTTTAGGTAAACCTGAGGAAATCGCTGGATTGGTGGCTTATGTAGCCTCTGATATTTCCGGTTTCATGACTGGTGCTGAATTGGCTATCAATGGTTGCCAACATACAATGTAATTAGTGTTGTTATCGAATATAAAGGCGGCTGGTTAGCCGCCTTTATTATTTAATGCTGGCAGTGCCAAGCATTTCCTGTGCATGCTGTAATGTCGTAGTTGTAATCTCCAAACCACCCAACATCCGCGCGATTTCATCAATTCGCTGAGTTTGTTCAACATAATCAATCGCGGTAATTGTTCGCTCATTTTGGTTAAATTTCTTCACCACTAAATGCTGATTACCACAGCAAGCCGTCTGCGGTTGGTGGGTAATACAAATTACCTGTTTAGTTAATCCCAAACGCCGCAATAGCGAACCAACTACTTCGGCAACGCCACCGCCAATACCAACGTCAATTTCATCAAAGACAATTAATTCCGGCGGATTACTGACACTCAAAGTAACATATAGCGCCAATGCCACCCGCGATAACTCACCGCCGGAAGCAACTTTAGTTAGCGGCTGCAATGCCATCCCGCGATTAAAGCTGATTAAATACTGAATAGTATCAATTCCATGACTATAATAGCTATCCCCGGTTATCACTGCTATATTAAATTCACCCTGAATCGCTAAATTGGTCAAAATTTGACTGACTTCCAACCCAAGTTTTGCGGCCGCTGACTGACGTTTGAGCGAAACCGCCTGCGCCAATTCAAAATAGGTTTGTTTGGCGTCCGCCAATTCCCGCTCTAATTGTTCAATATCAGCAGAAGCAACCAGATTTACCAATTCCTGTTGCCATAACTGAAGTTTTTCAGGAATGTCTTCCGGCAAAATCCGCAACTTGCGCGCTGCCGCATAAATTTCGCCAATCCGTTCATCAATCAAGTTTAACCGCTCGGGGTTATGTTCAATTTTATTGGCAAAGGCTTGTAATTCGTGATCTAGCTCGGAAATAACTACTTCCAGATTGTCACTCAACGCTGAAATTTGCGCATAAGTGGGAATAAATTCACTTAATTTACCCAAGCGATGATTTAAAGTTCCGGCTAAATCGGCCAATGAGTTTTGTTCACCACCAATCAAATTCGAGGCAAAATCCAATTCCTGTAAAATAAAGGTCGCATTTGCCAACTGCCGCTGCTCATTTTGCAGACTTTCCCATTCATCATTTTCCAGCGCCAGTTCGGCTAGCTCCCGAACTTTTTCGCCAAGCAGCTCCTGTTTCAATAGTAAATCCTGCGAACTTTCACGAGCCTCGCGCAAGCGCAAATCCAATTCCGTCATCACCTGATAACTACTGGCTAATTGAGTCAGTAGTTCACCGATGCCGGCAAATTCATCGACCAATAGCCGCTGGTTTTCGCTTTTTAGTAGCGCAATTGAAGCATGCTGGGTATGAATATCCAACAGCATTTCGCCCAACTCTTTCATGACCCCCAGCGTTACCGGAATACTGTTGATATAAGCCTTTGAACGCCCATTAATATCGATTACCCGCCGACAAATAACGCTCATTTCTTCGCTGGAATCCAAAAACTCACGTTCCGCCAGCCATTCGCGAATTTTGAAATTATCCACAGTAAAGGTTGCACTAAATGAGGCTTGATTGGTTCCGTTGCGGATGATTTCACTATTCGCTTTGGCACCAAAAATAAGCAACAGCGCATCAATCATAATCGATTTGCCACTGCCGGTTTCGCCGGTAATTACCGTCAATCCATTATTAAAATCCAGCTCCAGCTCATCAATCAGGAGAAAGTTTTTTATTTGCAGATTACTTAACACAATTAAATCCTCTTACCGTTAGGATACCCGTTTTGCCCAATCCAGTTTGGTGCGCAAGGTATTAAAATAACTGTAGTTGTCCGGATGAAGTAATTTTAGCGGGCGTTTGGATTTGGAAATCACCACCTTGTCGCCAATCATTAAATCAAAATACTCCTGCCCATCGTAATGAATAATCGTGGTGGTATCGCGGGTAATCGTCAACTCAATCAACGCATCATCACCAATTACAATCGGGCGATTCGACATCGATTGCGGACAAATTGGCACAATCGAAAAGACTTTGGCATCGGTATGGACAATTGCACCACCGGCAGCTAGCGAATAAGCGGTTGACCCGGTTGGAGTTGAAAAAATTACGCCATCGGATTTTTGAGTTTGGACAAATTCGTTATTGATGCTCATTTCAAATTCAATCATGCTGCCTTTGGCACCGCGGGAAATTACAATATCGTTTAATGCCAGATCATTTTGAACAAATTTACCATCGCGAATGACCTGTGCCGCCAACAGCGTTCGTTCTTCTTCAACATAGCGGCGATTCATGAGCATTTCTTTGATAATCGGCAACATTTCTTCCGCCGGAATATCAGTCATAAAACCCAACCGCCCCTGATTAACACCCATAATTGGAATACCATGATTGACAATCTGGCGTCCCACCGACAACAGTGTTCCGTCTCCACCAATAATTATTGCCAAATCAATAACATCAATCCAGTCCATCAGTTTTCCGCAGCGATAACCCGGGCAGTAAAAATCATTGGCGACGCTGTCATCGAGATAAGCACGACAGCCAAAATCCTGCAGCCATTCGGCAAGCTTAGTAACTTGTTCAATTAGATGTACGGAATCCCGCCGCCCGACAATTGCGATATTATTGAAATTTGCCATAAATTCTTTACTAGTCTTTCATATAAATAACTGATGTTTCACACGTATCCATATTTTAGCTCTAAGTTATTGAGTTTGACGATTTTGCGCGCTGATTGTTCGCGTAAAATCAGCGTGCCATGAGGAAAAATCAATAACTTAGCGCTAAAGTCTTTATCATCCGTAACATCTAAATAAAACAAATTTTATTTAAACAGCATTGGAACAACTGTTTGCAATGCTGCAATAATCATTTCAAAGCCAATCGCCGTAACAATTAGCCCCATGATCTTGGTAATAACCACAATCCCAATTTCACCAATTGCTTTGGCAATATAATCTGCCAACAGGAAAGTTACCGCGATAATGATGCTCAAAATAACCAAAATTCCTAAAATCATGGCTTTACCAACCATGGTTGGCGCATCTTCGCCATATAGCACCACCATCACCATACTGGCAGGACCAACTATCATCGGCAGCGCCAATGGACTAACCCCCAAGGATTTAACCCGCAGCCGATTAACGTTACCACTAATACCCTCTTTATCGCCATCGGATTTGCCCATGATGATATTGATTCCCAAAATCAGCAAAATCAACCCACCGCCCAAACGCAGCGAATAAGCATGGATAGCCAAACCATCCATAATATAATTACCCAAAAAGAGAAATGCGGTTAAAATTCCAAAAACGGTCATACCACAAACGATAGCAACACTGCGTTTGTCTTTTTGCGATAATCCCCGGGTAAGATTGATAAACTGGCTTAGTGCCAGGATCGGATTTAACAGGCTTAATAAGGTAATAAATATCTGTAAGAGATGTGACATTGACTATTTTTCTATAATTAGCTAGGATTAATCCAGATTATAGCAAATTTTTGCTAAATAAATGAAATTCTTGTATTAACGGCAGCCGATTTACAAAATAAATAGCTGCCGCTAACAATCTTTTAGATTAGACTAGCTGTTACAACTAGAAAGAATAAGAGTATTTTATCGCATACACCTGCTGGCTGGAAGACAACTGACTTAGATTAAAGCCACCTTGTGAATATGATTTAGATGCAGTTGGATCGGGATTATTGGCGGTATAGACAAATTGGATATACGGAATAATCGCCTGATGTTCGGTAATCTTGAAGGCCGCACCAAGCTCGGTAGTCAATTGATATTGTGTCACATCGGCATTAATCTGCTGATTAGCTGAAGTTCCCTCGGTCATAACGCCATTTAATGAAGATTGCACCAACCCACCATAAATATCAATATAGGGTGTTAAATTTGGTGTAAGTTTAAAAGTTTGTTTAAATCCCGGCAAAATCGCATAATCGGTGGAATTAATATAATTGCCATTGGTATCCGCATAAACCACCGTAACATTATTCCCCTGTTCCAAGCGCAAATACGGCGTAATGTCATAAGTTGGTGTAACGTGAAAATTATAACCGAGCTTTAAAACTTCCTTATAACCTTGTGGATTATTTTCTGCCGAGGGCGGCACATCCGGAAAGGCTGGATTCTGGCTCCGCATATTGTATTTGCCATATAGTCGTGCTTCATAATAAAAGCCGTTAGCCAGTGTTTGCGTCCAAAACAAGAACATTTGTGGACCAGATGGTGTTTCTTCCAAAGCGGCACCGGTTGCACTTACCGTTTTATCTTTTGGTGCGGTTCCGAGAACGCCACTATAACCATCCAATTTTTCTTTCTCTGCCAAATGTTTTAATGCGCGAATGTCATCGGCAGTTAATGCCGGTACTGATTCTATAGTTGTTGATTCAATATTGGTAGTTGCCGGATTGCTAATTGTTGGCATAGTTACAGCATAAGCACTGCTCCCCATTATTGCACATCCCAGACATAGTGACTTGGTTAAACCCGATAACGATCGTGACATATTAAATTTCCCTAGATTAAAATTATTACTTGCGGTTACGAATGTATTTATATCCTGGAATTCAGCTATTGAACTTAACGATTCGGCACATTGATTGTGCTGGTAAATGCCATACCATGAGGAAAAATCAATAGCTTCGCTGATAAGTCATTATCATCCGTAACATTACTTAGCTAAAAGAATTGTAATTAACACTCTTAAAACAGGGCGGATTATACGGACTTTAGGAGTAAAAAAATAATGTTTATATACCTGGGGAAGATTTTTATTTTATTTGATAGTATTTCAATCTATTACACACCAAAATTAACTAATTTCCATAGCTATTATTAGGTTTGTTGTGCTAATTTGTCCAGATCAAACCCAATATTATTCACAGAGCACATTAACTTTGGCCGTCACATGATTTTGACGGGGCACAAGCTACCAACCAAATTTGTTGGTAGCTACAAAATGGGATTTAGATTATAATTACCGATATGTGAGATACATAATTGTTGTTATGCGGTGTTACGCATGATAAAGAAGTTTAGAGCTATGATATAGATAAGGGTGTAACATCAAACGTTATTGCATTTAAATTAAATAGTTATGGTATTTTTAATAGTTATACGTATGAAATTTTTAAGGAATATCGTCATGAAAAAAACTACTTTAATATCCAGCTTGTTATTAGCGATTGGAATCTTGGCTACTCCTGTGGCAGAAGCTTGTACTCGCTTCACCTATACTGGTGCCGATAATGATGTAATCACCGCGCGCTCGTGGGATTGGCCAAATGACGGGCATGCCAATCTATGGGCATATCCAGCGGGGATTGCACGTAATGGCAATAGCAATGACAAAAATAGTCTTCATTGGGTATCAAAATATGGCAGCGTTACTACCGGTGCTTTCAATGTCGCCACCGCAGACGGTATTAATACTGCTGGCTTAGATGTGAATGTACTCTATTTAAGCGGCAGTAATTACGGCAAACCGGTTGCCAGCAAAAAAAATCTAACTTTATTAACGTGGGCACAATTTTTATTGGATAATTATGCCACCGTAAATGAAGCCGTAAAAGACTTCGGCAGCGGCAAATACAATATGCTGGCTGTTCCTGATCTAGATGGACAAAAAATGCACTTACACGTATCAATTACCGATGCCAGTGGCGATAATGCCGTTTTTGAAATCTGGATGGCAAGCTCACCGTTCACCATGGTAAACAGTTTACGGTTATGACCAACGAGCCGTCATTTGATCAGCAATTGGCGTTAAATGCTTATTGGCAAAACTTGAATGGTAAATTTCTACCCGGAACTGAAGACCCTGCCGATCGCTTTGTTCGCACCAGTTATTATCTGAATAACGCCCAAAAAACTACAGATTACCAACAGCAAATCGCCACGGTATTTTCAATTATCCGCAATGCCTCAGTGCCGTTCCAGCAGACAATGGATTCTTCGCGACCCAACGTATATCCGACCTACTGGCGAAGTGTCGCGGATTTAAAAAATAAAGTTTATTACTTTGAAGAAGCCAACCGTCCGAATGTCTTTTGGGTTGAACTGGACAAACTAGATCTGAAAGCCGGAGCACCGGTGAAAAAATTATCGCTAGATAAAGGTGAAATTTATGCTGGAGAGGTCAGTAAAAATTTTGTAGCAGCTCAACCATTTGCAACTCCAAGCATTCCGGTAACAAAATAAATTTGCTCACAATCAAACAAAACTCCCGTTTGTGCCACGCCGCCACGGGAGTTTTATTTTTTATAAGATCAGTATATTAAAATTTTTTGACAATCCAACCTAACAGTGTTAGAATGTCCGCCTGTTTAACTCAGGAATATTGGCAACAATATTTTTATTTATGAATTCATTCATTAACTGCATGTATTTGCAAAATTCGTTGATTAATTTTCTTCAACAAAACAAAACTTCTTTTCACACTTACGCTTCCTGACTCCATCGACAAGAATTCTTTAGCTATTAAAATTTATCTTAGCATCGCACCGAATTATTTCAGTTTCACCGAAATTGAATAATTACAACGCGGCTATAATTTGTAATTGCTTCCCATTTAAAACAATAACTTCCTGAACATATTCCCAATTTTCAGGTAAAATAATTTACTAATATTTTATATGGTTTTATCATGAAAAAACAAAATCTTAGCTTACTTGACAAGCGCTTATTATTCCCCGCGCTGGTTGAAAGCATAACCAAACTTAATCCGTTGACCCAAGCCAAAAATCCGGTTATGTTTGTGGTTTATATCGGCAGTATTCTTACAACCCTACTGACAATTTATTCGGCATTCGGGCATAATGCTGGTGGTTCCACTATATTTATTCTCGCGGTAACGGTTTGGTTGTGGTTTACCCTGTTATTTGCCAATTTCGCCGAAGGGCTAGCCGAAGGACGTTCCAAAGCCCAGGCGGCCAGTCTTAAAAGTGCTAAAAAGGACGTGATTGCCAAAAAATTACACGATCCCAAACAAGCGGATAAATTTACTCAAGTTTCCAGCAGCACTTTGAGAAAAGGTGATATTGTAATCATTGAAGCCGGGGACAATATTCCCTGTGATGGCGAAGTAATCGAAGGCTGTGCCGCGGTTGATGAAAGTGCCATCACCGGTGAATCGGCACCGGTTATCCGCGAATCCGGCGGTGACTTCTGCTCGGTTACCGGCGGAACCAAAGTCTTGTCCGACTGGATCATCGTGCAAATCTCGGTTAATCCCGGCGAATCATTTCTGGATCGCATGATCGGCATGGTTGAAGGCGCCAAACGGCAAAAGACCCCCAATGAAATCGCTTTATCAATATTATTGACTGCGCTAACTATTATCTTCCTGTTGGTAGTAGTTACCCTCTTGCCAATGTCCCTCTACACCGTTAATGCCAACCATTCCGGTTCGCCAATTTCGATAACGGTATTAATTGCACTGTTGGTGTGTCTGATTCCTACCACCATTGGCGGATTACTCTCGGCAATCGGCGTTGCCGGAATGGGGCGGATGATGGGCGCCAACGTAATTGCAACCTCGGGACGTGCCATTGAAGCCTCCGGCGATGTTGATGTATTACTGCTCGATAAAACCGGAACCATCACTTATGGTAACCGCCAAGCCAGCGCTTTTTACCCACTAGCGGCAGTCAACGATCACGAGTTAGCCAAAGCCGCATTACTATCATCGTTGGCGGATGAAACACCGGAAGGTAAAAGTATTGTCGCACTGGCAGAACATAAATATCAGTTGCTGGCTCGTGATTATAACCAGCAGGAATTGGAATTTATTCCCTTTACCGCGCAAACGCGGATGTCGGGAGTAAATCACGATAGTTTACAAATCCGCAAAGGTGCTGCCGATGCCATTAAACGGCTGATGGAATCACTGCCAGATGGTCATTATCCGACAGAAACTGCCAAAATTGTGGATATGGTTGCTTCCCGCGGTTCAACCCCACTGGTCGTTGCCGAGAATGCTCGGGTATTGGGAGTAATCGAGCTCAAAGACGTGGTTAAAGAAGGAATTAAGGAAAAATTTAGCGAATTACGGCAAATGGGAATAAAAACCGTAATGATTACCGGTGATAACCGCTTAACCGCCGCGGCAATTTCTGCCGAAGCCGGAGTCGATGACTTTCTGGCCGAGGCCACCCCGGAAAATAAACTAGCAATGATTCGCGAGTATCAACAACAAGGTCATTTGGTTGCCATGACCGGCGATGGCACCAATGATGCGCCGGCATTGGCACAAGCCGATGTTGCCGTGGCGATGAATAGCGGTACCCAAGCTGCCAAGGAAGCCGCAAATATGGTTGATCTGGATTCATCGCCGACCAAATTAATTCAAATTGTCGAAATCGGCAAACAGATGTTAATGACCCGCGGTTCGCTGACAACCTTCAGTATCGCCAACGATATTGCCAAATATTTTGCCATCATCCCAGCTACTTTTGCCGGAACTTATCCGGTTCTAAATAAACTCAACATTATGCATTTGGCAACCCCTGCTTCGGCTATCATGTCGGCAGTAATTTTCAATGCACTGATTATTATCGCATTGATTCCACTGGCATTAAAAGGGGTTAAATTTGCCCCAATGTCCGCCAGTAAACTGCTACGGCGGAATTTCCTGATCTATGGTGTTGGTGGGATCGTGGTGCCGTTTATTGGAATTAAAGTCATTGATCTCATTTTACAAGCATTGCATCTGGTATAGGAACCAACGATGCGTTGGAGCAAGTATTACAAAATAAAACTATATATTACTCACTTCATAACAATAAGTTATAAACAATAACCCTGGAGTTTATTATGAAATATTTTTATCAATCTTTTATAGCTTTACTCGCCTTGACGATTATTTGCGGAATTATTTACCCGCTGTTTATTTTCATAATCGGCAAAACCGTATTCCCGTTTCAGGCTAATGGCAGCATTATTGAACACAACGGTCAAGCGATTGGTTCGACGCTAATTGGACAACCATTTGCTGGCAATCAGTATTTTTGGTCACGCCCATCGGCAACTGCCAATTATCCATACAATGCCCTAGCATCCGGCGGTTCTAATTTGGGACCATTAAATCCGGCATTGATTGGCTCGGTCAAAGATAGGGCAACCCAATTACAACAAACTAATTCGTCAGCGCCAATTCCGGTTGATCTGGTTACCGCCTCCGGCAGTGGACTCGATCCGGATATTAGTATTGCCGGCGCGTATTATCAAATGCAACGAATTGCCCAAGCACGCCATATTTCGGTTAGTCAGGTACAAGAAGTGATTGACCGCCACAGCCATTATCCACTCTTGGGTTTTTTGGGTACGCCGCATGTCAATGTATTGGAACTAAATTTGGCATTAAACAATCTTAATGTACAAGAGGAGAAATAATCATGGAATGGCTATATATCGGCAGTGGAATTATCGCGTTACTGATATTTATTTATCTGTGCATCGCTCTTTTTAATCCAGAAAAATTTTAAAATTTGAGAACATCATGAATTCAATCTATCTAAATCTGGTCTTGTACCTAATTATTTTAATCCTGTTGGCGATTCCGTTGGGAAAATACATCGCCCGCGTTTTTGAAAATAAAATCCGCTATTGGGCGTGGCTGGAGCGACCGCTGTATCGCTGGCTAAAAACCAGTGATACTGCCCAGCAAAACTGGCGGCAATATGCGTTAAGCCTGATGGCATTTAATGTCTTGGGACTGATTGTATTATTCCTAATCCAGCTAATTCAAAATCATCTGCCGTTAAACCCGGCGCGGGTGGATAAATTATCTTGGGATTTGGCGCTCAATACCGCAATTAGCTTTGTCGCTAATACCAACTGGCAGGCTTACGCCGGCGAAACTACGATGAGTTACTTCACGCAAATGGTTGGGCTGGCGGTGCAAAATTTTGTGTCTGCCGCGAGCGGAATTGCGGTTGTAATCGCGTTAATCCGCGGGTTTAGCCGCGCTAGCACCACCGAAATTGGTAATTTCTGGAGCGATTTAGTTAAATCAACCTTGTATATTTTGCTGCCACTATCGGTAGTTTTTGCGATTGGTTTACTGGCGCAAGGAGTTCCGCAGAATTTTAATTCCTACACCCAAGTTAATCTGTTGCAGCCGCAAACAGTGACACAAACCGTTGACAATAAAGTTACAACTCAGGTAATCACCACCCAAACTTTACCGCAAGGTCCGATTGCCTCGCAAGAAGCGATAAAAATGCTCGGTACCAATGGCGGCGGTTTCTTTAATGCTAATTCGGCACATCCGTGTGAAAATCCCAATACCATATCTAACTGGCTGGAAATGCTGGCGATTCTGCTGATTCCCGCCGCACTGTGTTTTAGTTTCGGCGAATTAGTCAAAGATAAAAAACAAGGCTATACTTTGTTTATTGCCATGGCAATTATGTTTATCGTTATGACGGTGCTGGTGATGGCGGCAGAATCACGGGGAAATCCATTATTCCATCAGTTTGGCGTTGACCAATTATTCAGCGTTCTGCAAAATGGCGGCAATATGGAAGGTAAGGAAGTTCGCTTTGGCATGGGCGGTTCGGGATTGTTTGCGGCAATTACTACCGCCGCATCATGCGGTGCCGTTAATGCCATGCATGATTCATTTTTACCGATGGGCGGGTTTGTGCCGCTATTTTTGATGCAGTTATCGGAAGTGGTTTTTGGCGGCGTGGGTAGCGGCTTATACGGCATGCTGGTATTTGCCTTACTGGCGGTATTTATCTGCGGGCTGATGATTGGTCGCACCCCGGAATACTTGGGTAAAAAAATCGAAAGCTTTGAAATGAAAATGACGGCGTTGATTATTTTGATTGTTCCGTTATTGGTATTGGGTGGCAGTGCCATTTCACTGGTTACCAGCGCTGGTTTAGCCGGATTGAGCAATCCCTCGGCACATGGACTATCCGAGGCTCTCTACGCCTTTACCTCGGCGGCCAATAATAACGGTAGTGCCTTTGGCGGACTGAATGCCAATACTCCATATTATAATTTGATGCTGGGAGTGGCAATTTTCATTGGACGCTTTGCCGTGATTATTCCGGTATTGGCAATTGCCGGTTCGCTGGCAACCAAGAAAAAGCTGGCGGTAACCGCCGGAACGATGCCTACCAGCGGAATGCTGTTTATTGCAATCTTGATTGGAACTATTATCATAGTTGGTGCATTAACATATGTTCCGGCTTTGGCGCTGGGACCGATTGTTGAACATCTGCAATTGTATAAATAAACCTCAGGAAACCCGCCATCTGGCGGGTTTCTTTTTTACTAACCGAGGTTAAACACCTTTATATTCTAGTGCTAAATTATTGAGTTTGACGATTTTGCGCAAAAGCAGGTGTAAAATCAGCGTGCCATAAGAAAAAATCAATAACTTCACGTTAAGTCTTTATCATGCGTAACATCACTTACTAATTCGACTAGTTAATCGACCAGCGCAAAAGCCTGAGAAAACTTGCGCGCCACTAGCAATACGATTATCCCACTGGTCGCAATCGCAGCGAGAATTAAAAATCCCACGCTATAATCAAATTTTGCCAATGCCGTTCCCAATAAGGCATTACAAAAAACTCCCGCCAGCGAAACCGCGCTGAAATAAAACGACGATGACATCCCGGATTTGCCGCCCAACACTTTTTGAACATAAATCATCAACGTACTATAGGTACTCTTTTGGTTAGTTAGATAAAAGCCTCTTGATTTCAAAAATTTTCTTACCCACATCGTAAAAATTATTCTAGTATTTGTCTGGTACTTCTTTTAAAAATGAATTGTTCAGAAGTTCTTCATTCAAGATAATAACGCATGGTTTCCATAATGAATTTGGCATATTCAAATATAGCCCAGCTTTGATCACTCTCTCAATCAATATTTTTGTATTGGCTCCTGAAATATTAAATTTTGGACAAATTTGGTTGGCAATAATTGAAGAAATTGTGGTTCTGGCAACATTTAAGATTTGCGCAATTTCATTTTGGCTAGCACCATTTGTCAATAAAAATAAAATCTCCAACTCTCGATTTGTAAAATTTTCTTCTAAATGTTTATTATTGCTCTGTGCATTGGGCTTACAGATGTATCTCTGAAATCGCGAAATGTCCCCTTCAACAGAAGTCGATTGGATAGCCAAAACTTCACCATTTGGATGAATTAATGGTACATAACTGGTAATATAAACAGTAAAACTTTCATTATATGGCAACATATCTATAAATTTAATAACAGTACCAGTATTGAACACTACTTGCTGTAAATAATAAATTTTTTTACCATAAGCTGAAACAGCTTCTTTATGTAACTCAATATATTTTTGTCCAAAGAATTTCTCAAGTGTTGCAGTATCATTATAAAATTTATATGAAATTTTCTTAATGTTAACAGAGTCATCGTGCCCTCCTGATTTAAGCGAACAGAATGTTGCAGCCTCTATGTAGAAATCTCGATTATAAATAATTGAAAAAATATCTTTATTGATCAGTTGATTGAAATATCGTTTAATATATTCATCCAGATAATGCTGATACTCTTCGGCACCTAATTTGGAAGTAAATTTCATATTATTCCCTTTAATAGAAACGTAAATTACCTACTTTTAATCGTCTAATAATATGGTAATAAAATTATGGACTATAGTCTAAAATCCTGGGACACCTGTTTGTGGACTATCCACAATTCTATCACTTAATTTCGATTCAGTAATTTCTTTCTTGCCAATTGTTCTTTTCTTTGAATATAGAGCTTCAAATTCATTGAGAAAAAGCCCTCCCAACAGAGTGTGAATCAGCTCACTGTTATACCAAGTCTCAATATAATCAAATACACCAAGCATGGCTTCAGTCCAAGTCTTAAATTCGCTATGATAAACATACTCTTTTTTCAGGGCAGCAAAGAAACTCTCTGCTACCGTATTATCCCAACAATCACCTTTTCTACTCATACTGCCACAAACCATGTCTTTGGGTATCTGCTTATACTCATTGGAGGGATACTAGCGCTCTCTATCACTGTAAATTATTACACCAGTTGGGTTGTCTCAATTTACCAATGTTTTTTGTAATGCTGCAATTACCAGTTCTTTAATCATCCGATTACTCATATGATGACTGATTATTTTATGGATATATTTGTTGATTAGAGTGTATTATTTTGGATATAATCCAATACGTACTTTTTTATAAGTTGTTACCTCTAATTCCAAAAGGCACAAACCATCTATAACCATCCAATAATTCCCTTATTTCTCCAATGGTTCCACAATTAATCTGCTAGTATTTTTTGTGTATAAATACTACAACTTATTGACACAGTTGAAATTTACCAGAATTTTTATTACCTATCTATTTTCCAAAACTCTTATCCAACAAATTGTTATATTTAAATATTATTTTTCTCCATAAAGTCAATAGTCAATTTTTGACTATGTTCTAAGCATACCTACAAAGGTCAAAATAATGGGGTAATCAATCATTCTATGAGTGTCTAAGTAAATACTGAATACAGCCTATTATAAATTACTTCTAGCTGTATTCTGCTGTAGATGTTTGGCAACCACTTCGTTATTTAGAGCTATAGACAGCGATCAGATGCATATTGATGCAAATTTTGAGACTGTAATTTTTTTCCTCTATATTAAAGATTATTACACTAATAAAAATTTGTTAAAAAGGAAGTCCACGTGGATAAAGCAACTCCACAACAACCACGCACTGTTTTAGCTGAAGAACAGCCGATAACAGCTAATAATTATCAAGCACCGATTATTGAAGTGTATAACCCCAATCAACTGACTCAGAGTGCTACTCAGATCATAAGTGAGACCAATAGTGGCTATTATTCATAAAATTCAGTCAAGAGTTTAATAACCACATATTATAACCATAATTTGAGTTTATCAATTAGTCATGATATTGATAGCCAGATTTAAAAAAACAGGAGGTTTTACCAAGATGAATAATCATCAATTAACCAAATTAACAACAATTTTGTTAACAAGCATATCGTTGCTGGCTTGTAACGGCGGCAACAGCAGTTCCAATACCGACTCAGCCACAACAGCTAATCCATTACAACAATATATTAATTTGTTGAGTTATACGCCAGCCAACGGTAAACAACTATCGACTGGCAGTAATCAGCAGTCATTCTCAACTCCCGGCGGTATTCAGATTAATAGCGTTGATATTAAATATTACTCTGGTGCAGGCTGCAGTGGAACACCAACTCTAGCCACTACACTAAATGGTCCATCTACCCTGCCAGCGGGAACCTATACCTCAACCAATGTTTCTAATTATGCACTCTGCAATAAATACTCAGGTAATTGTATCGGATTATACAATGCGGTAAATGCAGATCCACCAACGGTACGCTCAATGCAATATACTTATAATCTCGAAAGCGGAGCTTTTACCACTCAGTGTTTATCAAATGTTAATAATAATCCGTTTAGTGCCGGTGCATTTGAAGCCATTCTGAATTACTCGCAAAATCCACCGGTTGCGTGTACCTCTGGTAGTTCTTGTGGCTATTCACAAGCCTATGCTGCAACGTCATTGTTTACCCCAATTGCCTTACCGCAATCTGGGCAAACACCAACAGCACCATTAACCGCTACTGGAGGTATGGATGGCTATACCCATTTAGGAGTACCGTGGGCATATGTTACTAGTGGTTCAACTACCCCGGAGACTCGTTTTAGCATCGGAACAAATGATAGCGGCGGAACTTGCCCGAGTGGACAGGAAGTTCGTAACGATAACCTTACTGGTCTAATGTGGATAGAAAGTCCAACTTCAACTGATTATAAATGGCAAGATGCCACGGTTACTCCGAATATCTATCCTGCATTGGCCGCGGTAGCCGTGATAAACGCTAGTGGTTATTGTGGTTACAGCGACTGGCGGCTGCCGAATGTTAATGAACTGGCAAGTTTAGTAAATTGGGCGCAGTCAAATACTGCAACTTGGTTAAATCAACCAGCTCAAGGCTTCAGTAATGTGCAACCTGGCAACTATTGGTCATCCACGACCTATGCGGCCTCACCTAGCGGCGCATGGGTCGTCAGCATGGGCAATGGATTTATGGATGCAAAAAGCAAGACTACTACGACCAGCTATGTCTGGGTAGTCCGCGGTGGATAGGGATGGGTATGATTCCTTTAATTATATTCGTCAACTTAAAATAATAGATGGTTATGAAATTAACTCACGCAATGTAAAAATTAGTGAGTGATGATTACGAAATAGTTATTATTTATTGCTTGCAATATTTAGTCCGTAATGCTCTAACTGAGTTTTATCTCCAACGGCAATTCTAAAACATTACTCAGTAATCGTCGACGAATACTATGTGGCGGTAGAAATTTAAGTTGAAAGTGATTATTAGCAACAATTTTTAATCATGGCTCTACCCCGTTGGCTATTCGCGAAAATAGCAGGATTTTTTATAAAATTCAGAAACTTTTGTCAGAATGAACTTATTTTATTACAGGGAGATCAAAATGAAAACAACAAAAACTAAAATTGTAGGAATTGTAGCTATATTTGGTGCTACTATGGCCGTAGCCACAACCTATTCGACACCTCCAGCACAGATTCCACAAACAGGACAAACTACCAGTTACGCAACCAGTGATAACGGTGCCTTACAAACCGGAACAGTCGGTACAAATATCAGTGTGCGTTTTGTTACAGCAAAAGATCCGAATGGCAATGCCTGTATCAACGGACAGGAAGTCGAAAGCGATATGCAAACCGGTTTGATGTGGGTTAAAGCTCCTTCATCAACTACCTATACCTGGGCAAAGGCAGTAAAAACAAGTGCTACTTCTGGCGGTGCGCTACCAATCAGCTATTGTGGCTATACAGACTGGCGACTGCCGAATCTGAATGAATTACGCTCATTAGTGAATTACGGAGAATCAAATGTGGCAACATGGCTGAATAGTACAGGCTTTAGCAATGTACAAGCGGACGACTATTGGTCGTCTACTATCTATGCCTTCAGTATTGGTAATGCGTGGTCCGTCAATATGAGCTATGGACGCAATAGCGTTGGCAGTAAGACTTCTTACCTCCGCATGGTCTGGCCAGTTCGTGGCGGACAATGATAATGCTATCCCTCTCTGTAAACCTTTTGGGATGTAAAACGTATGCCAACAAAAAAGGTATAATGGATCCATAAAAGGATCCATAAAATCAGACAGTACCGATAGAAATTAATTAGAGGCTATATTGCTTAAAAAGTAAAATATCTGGCAAGTAAAATAATCTAACAAACCGAAGGTACAAGATGAACAAAAAACTAAGCCGGCTCGACATTATATCAGTACGGAAGGTAAAAGGGATGGTAAAGGTCGTTGGGCAGATAATGTTTATGTTGAACGTTTTTGGCGAACATTGAAACGAGAATGTATTTATGCAAATGTTATAGAGTCGGTAACTCAACTACATTCTGCAGTAGCTGGATATATCAGTTATTACAATCAATAAAGATTGCATTCATCATTGAGTTATAAAAACCATATGCTGTGTATCAAAAAATTGGGTAATATTATAGAATACGTAGTCGATGCTAAAAAACATATATCAAATTGTTTTAATTAAATATAATGCTATTTTTAGTGGTGTAAATCTACCAGAAATGCTAAAATAACGTCCTAAACCTTGTAGATTGGGAGTGTAAATCAAGCATGAAACCGGCAAA
>CAZATM010000133.1:0-38055 GCA_964488065.1 uncultured Neisseria sp. | reverse complement strand
AGATATGGTTATGATTTATTAATACAAAAACTAAACAATAATTTATACGATGCAATTAAGCTTA
This sequence comes from uncultured Neisseria sp., assembly GCA_964488065.1. Taxonomy (GTDB): domain Bacteria; phylum Pseudomonadota; class Gammaproteobacteria; order Burkholderiales; family UBA11063; genus Aquella. The sequence goes on along the minus strand of CAZATM010000133.1, from coordinate 37,991 downwards.
TTTCATTGTGTATTAGTTACTTACCAATGGAAGTGAAATGCAAGAAATTAATTTCTGTCATGTAGTAAGATCAATAATAGACAAAACACCTATTACAATACCATTTTTATTATCGCGGCTATCATGAAGTTATTACAAATTAAACCATAAAGGCAACAGCGATCTAAGATTAAGATTGACCAGCTCGTCCTGAGGTGAACGCGCCAATTAGCAACATAAATCACTCTACTCTAAATGATTAATAACAACTTTACAGAAAACGTACTTTATAAATTTCAGTAACTCAGGAAGCTATCAGACTATTAATAAGATATGATTAAGGGGGACAACCAATGAGATGTTTTTACCAGCTGCCAGATTATCTGGCTGTGCATAACTTAGTCTCAAATAAAAGACAGTGGGTCAGTTACAAATTGTAAACGACTCAAATTAGAAAGAAATGATATAAAAAACACCTAACTGATGTTATAGATATTTAAAGTATAATTTACCATCAATTTTTTGTTTAAGCCCAGCAATAAGATGATGTCCCTCCAAGGTTTTTGATTACCTGAACCAATAAAGCACTTGTTACGTATTTAAACACAATATTTTTGAGCCCTATTTTTTTAAACTTGAATAATATACCAATAAAATAAAGTATGGTCTCGTTTAATGCCCTACCACCATTTAAATTTTCTAGCAAGAGCGAAACTACATTATCTATTTCTAGACTTAGATATTAGCCGATTTGAAGACAGTCGCGCATTACCTGATGAATCTTATTTCCGAATCTAGCAAATAACAAAAACTTTAAACCTTGGAGCCCATTCTTATTGAAACACAATTGAAATAAACACCTGATATATCATTGGTGTCAGCGGGGCATTGGTTAATGGAATATACACTGTTGAATTTTTGGTTGCACTCTCGGCACTAAAAGAGAGCGAACAAGAACCATAATTAGTAACCGGCTCGCCGACACAATTACCGGACTGAGTAATCGTTACGCCTTTGGGACCACCCGGGATGAACAAATAAGATGCGGGACTCGAGGTATAAGATATATTATTAATTACCATTGAGCTACTGGCGGCTGAACAAACGAAATTCAGCGAAGATGCCGTGCGACTACAACCATTACCCAATACAACGGTAGATTCCAGATTAGTTATCGTAAATTTCCCTGAGTTACCACCTCCGCCGCCACTGCTTCCGGAAGAGCTACCGCCACCGCTATTACAACCAACTAATAACAAAGCAAAACCGCTTAAAAAGATTCCAACAAAATTTTTCATTCAATTTCCTTGATAAAATGGTTGCTGTGGGTTGTAATTTTAACATATTTTCTACTATGCCAACAACATCATCTAAATATCAAAAAATGCTAATTACATAACACAACCTTGCTAATTTATAATTGTATAATTGATAAAAACAACTATTTGTTGCCTACATTCTATTATATTGACAAATCCTTTTTCCAATATGTTAAAATATTTTTCGTATTAATATAATAATATCCTCCACCATTTGGCTATTTCTATTGATACATATTTTTCCATCGACCAAAACCATGAAAGTTTTTGATCTAAAGGATATTATTCTTAAGTATTATGCAATTAATAAAAATTATAATCTCGGAGGTTTCATGAAAATATCTAACAAACTTACAATAGCCGCACTTACTGTAGTAATAGGGTTGACCGCATGTAACAATGGAACTGGTACCAGTAGCAACCAATCACCAGCAACAAGTAATCCACTTCAACAATACGTGAATATGTTGATATATAGCAATAATACAATAAATAACAAAAACATACAAGGAGCCATTTCCAATCAGCAGTCATTTAGACTCGAAAGTTCTGCCACGCTATCCACGGTTCAAGTTGCCTATTACCAGAATAGTACTAATTGTAGTAGCGGTATGAATAACGCAGTAACCCTGAATGGACCAGCAACACTAGCCGCCGGAACGTATACCTCAAGTGATGCCTCAAATTATTCTTTATGTAGCAAATATCCATCCGGTTGTGCCGGATTATATACTGCAGTACAGGGTGCAACATCATGGTCAATGCAGTACACCTATCATTTTAGCAACGGCACTAGTTATCAAAGCGATTGTATGATAAATCCAAATAATGCAGTTGGTAAACCGGCAGAATTTATTGCAAATTATTTCTCTGGCATTGCGGCTTGTACCGTTGGTAATAGCTGTGGATTTTCACAAGCTTATCAAGTTCCATTGGGGTGGTCCACTCAGGTTGGAGCTAACGGTGAGACTTATGGTAATGCCATTAGTCACGATAGTAGTGGCAACAGCTACATTACAGGCTATACAGATGTTGGAGTTTCCGGACAAGTTCAAACCGGAACTAACGACTATTTTATCGCAAAATATGATAGCTCCGGCACTTTACTCTGGAGTCGCCAAGTTGGTGCTAGCGGTGGCTACACTTATGGTTACGGTATTAGCCATGATAACAGTGGTAATAGCTACATAACAGGCTCAACTACTGTCGGAATTTCCGGGCAAACTCAAACCGGAGGAACTGACTACTTCATCGCAAAATATGATAGCTCCGGTAATTTAGTTTGGACTCGCCAAGTCGGTGCTAATAGTGGTAATACTTATGCTCAGGGAATTAGCAGTGATAGTAGCGGTAATAGTTACATAGCTGGCGCGACTACCGTCGGGATTTCCGGGCAAACTCAAACCGGAGGAACTGACTACTTCATCGCAAAATATGATAGTTCCGGTAATTTGGTTTGGACTCGCCAAGTCGGTGCTAACAGTGGCAATACTTATGGCTATGCCATTAGCAGTGACGGTAGTGGTAATAGTTACATATCTGGCTCAACTGATGTCGGAATCTCCGGGCAAACTCAAACCGGAGGAACTGACTACTTCATCGCCAAATATGATAATTCCGGTAATTTAGTTTGGAGTCATCAAGTCGGCGCTAGTGGTGGTAATGCTTATAGTTATGGAATTAGCAGCAGTACCAATGGCAATAGTTACATTGCAGGATATACCGATAAGGGGCTTTCCGGACAAAGTCAAATAGGTATTAATGACTATTTTATAGCCAAATATGATAGCTCTGGTAATTTAGTTTGGACTCGCCAAGTCGGTGCTGACAGTGGCAATACTTATGGCTATGCCATTAGCAGTGACAGTAGTGGTAATAGTTACATAGCTGGCTCAACCGATGTCGGAATCTCCGGGCAAACTCAAACCGGAACTAACGACTATTTTATCGCCAAATATGATAGCTCCGGTAATTTAGTTTGGAGTCATCAAGTTGGTGCTAGTGGTGGCAATGCTTATAGTTATGGAATTAGCAGTAGTACCAATGGCAATAGTTACATTGCAGGGTATACCGATAAGGGGCTTTCTGGACAAAGTCAAATAGGTATTAATGACTATTTCATAGCCAAGATACCCAACCAGTAAGCCAATAAATATCCAAAGGTGGTGCGTTTCTCCACCGCCTTTTTAAAATATTTGAATTTGATGAAAGCTTGATCAAATAGTTGGATTATCGCGCCTAATTGAAGTAAATAAATTTAAATTAACCTACTCAAGATTGGGTTTCTCCAACTTTGAAACTTGTTGGTCTCTAGTTAAAGCATTTTCGCGGTAAAATCCCATCGCTTTTTGATACTGTCCAATATCAATTTTATGGTGTTATACCGCAATCTTGTGTAAACTCTACTAACATTATATTATTTTCACACTCAAGCAAAGATCACATAATCGGTAAGATCCAGCGTAAATCCATCTTGGAGAATATTATGTGGAATTAGCCGATCATAGCCCAAATCCTGTAGTTTCTCATACAATGCTTTGCGACTATAAACGCCAAACTTAGGTAATAATTGTTTGGTGAATACTTGGTCAATGGCGTTTTTGGAAATGGTTTTGTTCTCAATTTTGGCAATTAACTCGGCAATGGTTTGGCTTTCAAAGTTCAACATAAAGAAAAATACTACTTGTTTTTCACGTTGGGTAAGATTCGAATCCGGCGGTAAATCATGTGTACGAATCCGGCTATCGCCATATTTATAAAAGCGGGCAAAAACGCTTGACATATTTCCAACTTCCAGCGGATGAGTATTGGCATGAACAGCAACAACATTGCCGGTTGCCGGATTAATCACCGGTGCCCAGCTAACCACAAATATTTTGGCTGGATACTCGGGGAACTCGCGGACGCTTAGAAATTTTCGCGGACTTTTGCTGGCAATTACCGCATCAAATAACGCCATCAAGCGGGGGTCGCGTAATAATTTAGTTAGTTCAGCATCGCTAACCCCAAACTCTTCGGCAATTCGCGCCTTATATAAGGGTTTACGTTCCAATGAGCCAACTCCGCCCAAAAATCCCACCGTATTATCGGCAAACCCCCTGAAACACTCCACATAATGCTGCAAAAATTGCTGGTCGTCATTACTTAATTGCATAAATCTAATATCCCTCTTAAATCGGTTGCAACCACACGGTGACAAATAACCGCATCACTAAATTAAGCACCGTTGCAGCAAATAATAAGTTTTGAATCAATAACAATTAGCTAGCATTGATATCAAAATTATTTCTGGCGACTGCGCCCCATGATAATACAAAAAAACACCGGCGTAAATAAAGTTGCAATCATTACTGAACTAAGCATTCCGCCAATAATTCCAAACCCCACTGAATGTTGCGCATTGGCACCAGCGCCATCAGCAAACACCAATGGTATAGTCCCAGCAATAAAGGTTGTTGAAGTCATAATAATCGGACGAAATCGTACCCGCAAAGCATGAATTACACTCTCGCGAGCCAAGTGACCTTGTTTCATCCACTGCAGTGCAAATTCAACTAATAAAATAATATTTTTGGCGGACAACCCCAGCAAGGCAATCAAACTAATCTGAAAATACAGGTCGTTTTCTTTACCGCTTAATAACAGTATGATTGCCGCTCCAAATAATGCTGCCGGCACCCCAACTAACACCACTAGCGGCAAGCGCCATTTCTCATACAACGCCGCCAATACCAGATAAATCATGGTTAAGGAAAAAACAAATGCCCATAACGAATTACTTTGTGATTGCTGCTGCTGATAGCTGGTTCCATACCAATCGTAATAATAGCCTTTAGGTAAACTAGCAGCTTCGGCACTGATGATATTCATCACATCACCCATTGAATATTTAGCCGCTGGTTTAACAATTATTCGCGAGGCCAGATAACCGTTAAAATGCTGGATGACTTTGGCGGCGGTACCGGTGGTTACCTGTGAAATTGCAGCTAACGGCACCATTGAGTTATTGGCAGATTTGACATAGACATTATCCAGATTATTGATTGAAGCGCGATACGGCGCATCAGCTTGCAGATAAACCCAACTTTGATCCTGCATAATATAGGCAAAATTTACCGGCGTATTGGTATAAGTTGCCTGTAACGCATTATAGTAATTTTGTAAATTCACCCCGTAATATTTCGCCCGATCAATATCCGGTTGAATCGTAATCTGCAGGGAATGGGTATTTAACGTCTGATAGGCATCGGCAATTTCATGATGAGTCCGCAAGCGTTTGATTAATTGGCTGCAAATTGCCTCCAACTTTTCCGGATTACCAACTACCCGATCTTCAACGTAAAATTCGACACCACCGGTAGTACTTAAACCGCGAATTGGCGGCTGATTATAAGCATGTGACGTCATTCCATGAAAACTGCGACTTAGTGTTTCAATTTGCTTAATAATGCTATTGGCGCTGTGATGGTTGCCGCTACGTTCCGACCAATCCTTTAAAATAACGATCAAAGATGAAGCGTAGGATTTACTGCTTCCCGAATCAAGAAAATCAACCCCGCTGACGCTTACTACCGAATCAATATTTGGATTTTTGGTTAACCTAGAAATTAGCGCCGTAGCTTGTTTTTGGGTTTCTTCCAACGTATAAGAAGTCGGTAGATTAAGTGATGCAAATAATAGCCCCTGATCTTCATTGGGAATAAATCCCACTGAGATAATTTTATAAAGACCAATCGTCGATAAAATAATTACCAGCCACATTAAAATGGCGGTTTTTTTAATGATAATCAGCCACTGAGCAATTTGCACATAAGCATTATTTAGGCGCTCAAATTGCCGATTAAACCAGCCAAAAAAAGCTAATGGTGGCACAGTGGCAGATTTTCTCAATAAAATTGCACATAAAGCCGGAATAAATGTCAGTGCATTAATCCCGGAAATAATCACCGCGCAGGCAATAGTTGCGGCAAATTGACGATACATTATCCCACTAAGCCCTTTTAACATCAAAACCGGAATGAATACCACACTCAATACCAGCACAATCGCAATTATCGCGCCAAAGACTTCGTTTAGCGCCAGTTCAATCACTTTAGGCAAGCTTAAATGCGGATATTCACCACGCAAGCGTTCCACATTTTCGACAATTACAATCGCATCATCAACCACAATGCCGATTGCCAGAATCATCGCAAACAAACTCAGCGTATTTAGCGAAAAGCCGCAAACATAAAGACACGCCATCGTACCAAGAATCGAGACCGGAATCGAACAGATTGCCACCACGCTGGCACGCCAATCCTGCAAAAATAAAAATAGGATAAGCGCTACCAAAATAAAAGCGATGATAATTGTTGTAACGACATTATCAATTGAAGCGGCAATAAACCGGGAGTTATCCTGCGTAACCCGATAATTAAGCCCACGTGGAAAATGTTGGCTATCTTGATTAAGTTTTGCAAGAATCTGCTTTTTAGCCGATAGTTCATTGGCTCCGGGCAATAATGAAATCGCCATGGTCACAATCTGGTAACGTTTAAAATTGCCGTTTTCATCACGAAAATTAGCATAGGACGCAGTAGTGAAATCATTGGATGACATCGAGATGCGGGCAATATCTTTAAGCCGTACCGTCTGATTATCATTATTTCGCAAGATCACATTGGCTAATTCATCCGCTGTGCTATACATTTTTTGCCCAATGATATTTAGCGTAAGCTGCTTGTTGCTATCAGCGGGAGTTTCGTTGATTCGTCCAACCACATACTCCTGATTTTGCTCATTTATCGCGGCCTTGATATCTGAAACACCAATGCCATAGCGCTGCATTTTATTGGGATTGAGCCATGCCGTTATCACAAATCTTCCGGCACCAAAAACACTGACTTGACCAATGGTTGGAATTAATTGCAGATCATTGACCACTGTACGTTGTAAATAACTGCTGATCCAAGTTGGATCACGATAAGGGTCGGAATAAAAAGCAATCATCATTAAATTATCGGGTGAGCTTTTACGGGCGGTAATTCCCAATTGCTGCACTACTGCCGGTAGTAAATCTTTGGCGGCATATAAGCGGTTAAGTACATCATTAATTGCAATATTTAAATCGGTACCGACTTCAAAGGTTAAGTTGATTGATATCTTACCGGTAGAAGCATTACTGGTCATATAAAGCAGATTGGGCACACCATTTAGCATCCCTTCAATCTGTGCACCAACTACGCGGGCAGAAGTTTCGGCATTAGCACCGGGGAAACTGGTTCTAACCGAGATTGAAGGTGGTGAAATATTAGGAAATTGACTTATCGGCAAATTTAGCAGCGCTACCAACCCGCACAGCATGGTAATAATGCTAATGACACAGGAAAGAATTGGTCGATAAATAAAAAATTTCATGAATGTTGATGCTTGTTTAGTCGAGTTTGCGAATGGAATGCGTAATTATATGCTAAATCTACTAATTGATTTATGGCAAATTTTGTGCAACCCAGGTATAAAAATACTAATTTATGGCAGTTAGTTGTATTAAACTACCCTACTCGCTGACATTAGCGGCGGGTAGCAGCATTTAGCAACTAAAGAAAGGAAAAATAATGAGCGTTAATGGTTTCTATGATATCAAGATAAAAACTCCGCTAGGTGAAAAATTTGCCACCTTGCACCTAATTGCCAACGGCAATGAATTAAGCGGCGAATTTATTACCACCAAAGCCAAATTCCCAATTACCGGTAGCACCACCGGCAATAGTGTTGATTTTACCACCCAAATTTCGATTTCAATGGGTGATATCAATGCGCAAATCAGTGCGACAATTGATGGTGATATTTTTAGCGGCGATGCTAAAGTTTTATTTGGTAAAATGCCGATTAACGGCACGCGCAAAGCCGCAGCTGATTAACATTACCGCCCTGCTGCAATGTATAAAATTTAGCCAAAGGCTTTTTTAGCCGCAGCTAGGGTTTTTTCCAGCGCCACGGTATCATGGCGGGCACAGACAAAGCCTGCCTCATACATACTCGGAGCCAAAAACACCCCTTCGGCTAGCATCGCATGGAAAAAATGGTTGAAGCGGGTAACATCCGCCTGCTTAACTTCGTTGAAACTCGACGGAGTTTTTTCGCTGAAATAAATGCCGAACATTCCGCCAACCGAATCATAACTAAATTCGACCCCCGCGGCAACTGCCAGTTCTTTAAGTCCGCCAAGCATCTCGCCCAGATAGCCGGATAACGAACTATAAAATGCGGGCAACTGGATTAATTCCAAATTCGCCAATCCGGCAGTTACTGCCAGTGGGTTTCCTGATAAAGTACCAGCCTGATAGACACTTCCTACCGGTGCCAGACAATCCATAATTTCGGCACGCCCGCCAAAACCAGCCAATGGCATACCACCACCAATTACTTTACCCAAAGTAGTTAAATCCGGAGTAATTCCCAATAAGCCCTGCGCACAAGTCAAATCAACCCGAAAACCGGTCATTACTTCATCAAATATTAATACCGACTTATGGCTGTCACATAATTTACGCATCGTAGAAATAAATTCCGCCGTAGGACGTACCAAATTCATATTACCGGCAAACGGCTCAACAATCACACAGGCAATATCGTCGCCATGCAGATTAAAAGCTTCACGTAATTCGGCAACATCATTATATTCCAGTACCAGTGTATGGCGTACCGCTTCCGCGGGAATACCGGCGCTGCTAGGGTTGGCAAAAGTCTGTAGCCCCGAACCGGCTTTAATCAATAAACAATCGCTATGACCATGATAACAGCCGTTAAATTTGATAATATATTTTTTGTTGGTGTATCCGCGCGCCAGACGAATTGCCGACATAACCGCCTCGGTTCCCGAACTGACTAAACGAAATTTCTCGATGCTTGGCAATAGTTCACTAATATTTCTGGTAAATTCAACTTCCAATTCGGTCGGAGTTCCATAGGAAAACCCACGATTTAATGCCTGCGCTACTTTATCAACCACATATTCATGCGCGTGCCCAACGATGTTGGCACCCCACGAGCAAACGTAATCAACATATTGCTTACCTTCAACATCAGTCAAATAACAATTTTTGGCTGAAGCCGTAAAAAACGGAGTTCCACCCACCGAGTTAAACGAGCGCACCGGCGAATTGACACCACCGGGAATAAATTGTTTTGCCGTAGTAAAAATCTCGCTATTGTTAGTCATTGTAATAATCTTTCACTTTATAAATAATATTTTTAATCCTATACACATATTCATATTTTAGAGCTAAGTTATTGAGTTTGACGATTTTGCGTGCTGGTTGCTAATATAAAATCAGCGTGCCGTGAGGAAAATCAATAACTTAGCTCTAAAATCGTTATCATCCGTAATATCACTCGATTAAATCAGACATGCTAACATATCAAGTGCTTAATTGCGCTCGGCGCGTTTACGTTCGGCATGGGCAATCTGATTATGCTGGCAGTGGCTGATTTCCTCCACTAAATCCAGCATGCTTCTGCGAGTGCGCTCGGTCCGCGGCGTATCAATTTTAAACTCGTGAGCAATTTTCCCCGGATGGCTGTCCCACACCAAAACCCGATCCGACATCAGCACCGCTTCCTCGACATTATGGGTGACTAAAATCATTGACCGCGTTTTAATCTGTTTGCTTTCCCATAAATTAATCAAATCGGTTTTAATCTTATGGGCAGTATAAATATCCAGCGCCGAAAACGGCTCATCCAATAACAACAGCTCCGGTTCAACCGCCAAGGCGCGGGCAAAACCAACCCGTTGTTTCATTCCGCCGGATAATTCTTTGGGAAAAGTTTTCTCATAACCCGCCAAGCCGATCAATTCAATCATTTTTTGTGCTGTGCTATTAATCTGTTCGCGCGGCAGTCCAAAGGCTTCCAGCCCCAAGGCAACATTTTCAAATACCGTCAACCATGGCAGCAACGCAAAATTTTGGAAAACCATGCTCATTTGCCGCGAAGGTTTGTCAATTAGCTGATCATGAAAAATTATCTGACCGCTACTGGCCGGCATCAACCCGGCAATTATCCGCAAGAAAGTTGATTTACCGGTTCCGGATTTCCCTAAAAATGCCACAATTTCTTCGTGGCTAATAACCAGATTTATATCTTCCAAAACCTTCAAACTATGGGTTGCATCAATTTCAAATGATTTGTGCACATGTTCGGCACGCAATAAAATGTTTTGTTCCAATTCTAACCCCTTTAATTTTTATCTATGTAACGCGTTGGTTTCTCGTACTCGCAGTATTTGACTCTTGGGCGCGAAATACCGCAAAAAAGACGAGGATGTGTACATAGAAGTACATGACGAGTCTTTTTTAAGGTATGACAAAGCCCAAGAGTCAAAGACAAAGAGTATTGTTAGCCGATTTTATATTTGGTTTCGGCAATATTATACAAAGGTTTCCACACAAAAATAATACATAACGCCACCATAAAACACATCACAGTGCAACCCAACGCCGCCTGTGCCAATTCATTATTGGCAGAAGTTTCGGCGATGAATGCTCCCAGCCCTTTGGCTTGTTTAGTCATGGTTCCCCAGGTGATTAATTCCGAAGCAATGGCCGCATTCCACGCGCCGCCGGCTGCCGAAATAATGCCGGTAACAATGTATGGAAATACCGCCGGAATCATAAAGCGTTTCCACCATAGCCAGCCCCTGAGATGCATCATCTTACTAACTTCAAGCAGATTATGCGGTAACGTTGACACCCCGGCTACCACATTGAATAAGATATACCATTGGGTACCAAGCATAATCAAAAAAATCGACCAGATACTCAGGCTCTGATGATGCGCAATCAATAAAATTGCCACTAATGGATAAAATAAATTTGCCGGTAATGCGGCCAAAACCTGAATAATCGGCTGAAATAATGCTACCAAACGCGCATTGAGACCAATCCACACTCCCAGCGGAACAAAGATTATGATACTTAACAGCATTGCCACAAACACCCGTACCGCAGTATATGACATCAGTAGCGGCATCTGCCAGATATTGGCTTTAGGTAAAAATTCCCATAATTGGTAACCATAATACAAGCAGAAGAATATCACCAATAGATACCACAAGCGCGAAATTAACCGTGAACCGTGGGTACTAAATTTAACAACTTTGTTGATTTTTAATTGCACACACAGGCGTGGCAAACCATAAACCCAATAATTGGCAAATTTCTTTAACCACTTGGCCATATACACTGAAGAATGAGTGTGAACAATCAACGAATAAAACCACGAACTATTTTGATTCTTGCTGGCAGTATCTTCGTATTTGAATTTGTGTACCCAGCGCACTAACGGACGAAACAACAATTGATCAAGCAAGATAATATTTAAAATCAAGGCAATTACCGACCAAACCACCGCTGAAACATTGGCTTGTAATAATGCTTCCGACATAAACGAACCAACGCCGGGCAATTCTACGGTATTGGTCTTAACCGGAATCGCTTCGGTTGCCAAAATAGCAAACCACGCCGCTGATTGCGACACCATGGTATTCCATAATAATCCCGGCATGGAATACGGACTTTCGATCCGCCAAAAGCGTTGCCAGGCATTATGATGAAACATTTTGGCTGATTCATTTAATTCTTCGGGAACAATCCGGATCGTCTGATAAAAAATCAGCATCATATTCCATGCTTGCCCGGTAAAAACGCCAAAAATCGCGGCACATTCCAGCCCCATAATACTGTGCGGGAATAGTGCAATAAACATAACGGTAGTAAAAGTCAAAAAGCCAACCAGCGGCACCGATTCCATGAAATTAACAAACGGTAGAATAACCCGTTCGGCAGCTTTGTATTTGGCCGCCAGTACTCCAAAAATAAAGGTAAATGCCAGTGATGCCACCAGCCCCAATAATAAGCGCATGGTGGTACGCAAAGTATAATACGGTAGCAAATGCGGTTCGAGGAAAACTTTAATATTTCCACTTGGCGCAGCAAAATGACCGTGCATATCGTGCCAGCCTTTTAGCAATAGACCGCTGATTACTACCACGATCGCCCAAAATAGTAAATCGTAAACCCAATGGCGGGAAGCGAGTGCTTTTTTATTTTTCATAGTGGCAGTTTTATTCATGATTACCCACACAAAACCAGTCATCATAAACATTACCCGGAATCAAACGATTCATGGTAATACCGAAAAAAGATAGAAACAGAAACGACAATAGCTTATCTGCTGATTTAATTTTGCCAAACTGGAATCCTCATACGACAGGAATACAACCATAGCAACGTCTAATCAGCCAAAGCAGCTATCAGGCGGGAGGGAATAATTGACTTAGATAATGAAAGAAATTTCTGTACAACATAATTGCTCTCGCAACAAAGAACATTAGGGGTTATTATAAGCTAAATTCAAACCTAATTGACAACACTTTTGCTAAATATTTTTTTGTAACAACCATCATCTAATTTGAATTAAATTTAGTTGCTGGATATGGCAAATAATTCAACCTATTACAGACATTACGCACCTCTCTATATTTAGAGCTAAGTTATTGAGTTTGACGGTTTTGCGCGCGGATTTGCACAGAACTAAAACCGCGCGCTGGAAGTACTTATTTAACAATATTCAGCATCGCCAACTGATTTTGTAGATAATCAATAAATTGTGACGGTAATCCCAGTTGTTCCAAATGACTACGATCATATGGTAATGAATATGGAAGCGCGTGGTTGCCAGCAAATAATCCCGGTAAGTTCACATTGCCGATTGCCGCACGCCCAATTGCAACCAAATCGGCACCATATTCCAAGGCTCGCGCCGCGGCTGCGGCATCAAACACTCCACCCACGCCAATCAGCGGTAAGTGGTGATTAATCTGTTGCCGTAAGTAGCTTAACAATATTTTTTCGGGATATTTAAGACTTTTTGCCCGATAATCAATTTGTGAGGTATGAAGATAATTGATTCCATCTTTCGTTAGCCAATTCGCTATCTGAATATTTTCATCGACATCCAACCCCGATTCAACAAAGGAATTTTCAAAAGTCATTCGGAAACCGATAATAAAATCAGCAGAAACTCGCCGCCGGCACTCTTGAATTACCTCACGAGCAAATCGCGCCCGATTTTCAAGGCTCCCGCCGTAATCGTCTGAACGTAGATTGGACATGGTACTAAAAAATTGCGTGAACAAATAACCATTAGCTCCGTGCATTTCTACACCGGCAAAACCGGCTTTTTCAATGCGGACACATGCAGCAGCAAATTCATCGACTATCGACTTGATGTGTTCAATGGTTAATTCTTTTGGAACAATAAAATCCGGAAAATTTGGGATTTTCGGAATGGCATAGCTACTCGCACTATAAGACTTGAGGCCGGAAACCTGTGTATTGGCACGACTACCGCCATGACACAACTGCACAATCGTGTGACCACCTGCTTGGTTTACCCGTTGTGCTAGTTTTGTTAGCCCCGGTATTTTATCATCGGCAGCGGCACTTAATTGATTGGGAAAAGCGATTGATTCCGGGGAAATTGCCACCGCACAGGAAAGGACCATTCCATAATTATCTTTAGCCAATCGTTCTAACCAAGCCAGTTCATTCTCACTAATTGTTCCATCCGCGTTGCTTTGAACAGTTGTCATCGGCGCAACAACCAAGCGATTGGCCAAGATTACTTTTGAATTTAGTTTTAATGGTGAAAAAAGTTGATTCATATTATTCCCCTCTAATTTTTTTATTAATCGGAACTATAGCTAACTCACTTTCAAATGATCTATTTTGATTTCACTCCTTACCTATTATTTATAGGCGGCGTAGCTCATCAATGCAGCTCATTTGATTTGAGGTTAGCTATAGGTTAGTTATTCCGGTGATTTAAATGCTGTTTTATTAACAGATGTTACGCAATCCCATGATAAAAAATTTAACACTCAATTGTTGATTTTCCTCATGGCAGGCTGATTTTACAAGAGCTGTTCAGTACACAAAATTTCCAGACTGAATAACTCAGTATTAAAATATAGCTACGTGCATAACATGAATTACCAAGTAATTCCGCCATCAAGAGTGAATCTTAGCACACATTAGCAAACGCTCAAAAACAACCTCGGTAACAGCCGCTGTTCCTCGTGCAAGTCAATAACCTCTCACTGGAATATGCTATAATATGCAACTTTTCTAGGATAAAATTAATGACTCAACCACCACATAATTATAAAAAAATTCTCTGGACAATATTCCTAACCATCATGATCGACATGCTCGGAATTGGGATTTTAATTCCGGTATTCCCAATGCTGGTCGTTCCCAATTCGCCATTTAGAATTACTCCCGAGTCATGGACTACCGCCCAAGGGTTTATCATGCTGGGATGGATGATGACCTGTTTTCCGCTGGCACAATTTTTGTGTGCCCCAATTTTAGGGCAATTGGCTGACCGCTACGGACGCAGAAAAGTACTGGCATTATCAATAACCGGCACTGGAATTGCCTATGCCCTATTTGCAATCGGCATTATCACCAAAAATATTCCACTAATGTTTTTCTCGCGGATAATGGATGGTGCTACCGGTGGAAATATTTCGGTTGCCCAAGCGGTAATCGGTGACATCAGTAGCCCGCAAAACCGTGCCAAAAATTTTGGTTTAATCGGAATGGCATTTGGTTTGGGTTTCATTATCGGTCCTTTTGTTGGCGGTAAACTTTCCGATCCACAGCTAATCCACTGGTTTAATGCTGCTACCCCATTCTGGTTTGCCGCAATACTGAGTGCTATCAATGTAATTTCAGTATTAAAAAATCTTCCGGAAACCTTGAAAACCCGCAGCGACAAACGGATTGACCTGCGCCGTCCGATTCACAACATTTTTAAAGCCTTTGCCACCAATGGGATTAACCGGATTATTCCATCGACATTTTTGTTTAATGCTGGATTTACTTTTTATACTACTTTCTGGGGCGTAGTATTGGCTGAACAGTTTGGCTTCAGTCAGGGACATATTGGCGACTTCTTTGCTTATATCGGAATCATGGTTATTTTTGCTCAGGGATTCGTAGTTAGACGCTTATCCGGGAAAATCTCTGAACATAAAGTACTACATTTCAGCATGTTCATCACCGGCATTTGTCTAATCATTTACTATTTTATTCCGGTCAATCATCCGGGGTGGATTTATTTCATTCCACCATTTATGGCCGTTGGCAATGCCCTGACTTTTGCATTTTCATCTGCGCTAATCACCAAAGTCAGCCCACATAATATCCGTGGCGAAGTAATGGGAATTAATTCAAGCGCCAATGCACTGGCACAAGCGATTCCAGCAATTTTAGCCGGTTATATTGCAACGCATCATGCCCGCTTACCGGTGATGGTTGGCGGAATTATTGTTATTGCAGCTGGCGTTTTATTTAGAATCTTATTCAAGGCAAACTCTCTGCCTGCAACAGAAGGAAAAAATCAATGATTGATAGTGGCTTATTATTTGGTACACTGGCAATTTTATTTTTGGCAGTAATGTCACCGGGACCGGATTTTGTAATGGTTCTTAAAAATTCTCTAACCTACGGTCGCAAGGCTGGAATAATTTCAGCATTGGGAATTGCGACCGGGTGCTTGATTTCGTTTACTTTGGTAATGGCAGGATTGAAAGTATTATTTGCCTACAAAATTTTCAAACTAATTTTAAGCTTGGCTTGTGGCGCTTATCTGGTATATATGGGGGTAATGAGCATCCGTAGTAAGCCTAGCCATAGCCATATTGATTGCCAACGACAGCAACAGCTGCCGCTACTCACCTACTATCGCAACGGTTTATTAACCAATGTTTTGAATCCCAAGTTATACACGATGGCAATTGCAATCTTGACATTTCCGGAACAGCAACACCCAACCTTGGCAACTAATATTGCAATTGTAATCAGCCAATCATTGATGGCGCTGGTATGGTTTATTGCCGTAAGTCTGATTTTTAGCCATGGAAAAGTTCAGGATATTTATTTCCGCAAAGAGCGCCTAATCAATATCCTCTTGGGATTTGTTTTTGTAATCCTCGGCAGTAAAATAATGTATGGTTAATAGTTGATGCAGATTTTCAACTAGCCAGCCGCTTACAGTATTCGGCATGATCAACATAATGATCATAAAGCCATTCATTATTTGGAATAATCCGCAGCAACTCAAACCCGAGTTGCTGCGCAACTTTGCGACTACGCTCATTGGCTGTTGCCGCACGAATAGTCACTTCGGAGAGTTGAAACTTCTTCCGCCCATATTTTTGTAACCAAATTAGGGCATGGTGAATTATGCCCCGTCCAGTATAGTTTTGTGCCAGCCAGTACCCAATCTCACCATGATCTTCATGTAGCCTGTTAAAACCAAAATTACCGATATGGCAACCAGAATCCTCGTCCCATAGACCAACCAAAAAGGAAGAAGCCTCCCGATAACCCAAGCAACAACTTTCAATATATTTCTGAAAATGATTAAGCTCGGTATTACCATCCAACCACGGCAGCCATTGGCGTAAATATTCACGGTTAACATTAACAGTCGCCATAATTAGCGGCGCATCGACTGCTACAAATTTACGGGCAATAATTCCTGGTAATATCTGCCACATCTGTTAGTTTAACCAACTTTATTTAAATCCAGTTGAATTGCCGAATTATCCATAACACTAACTCCAGAAGACAAGATTTTCTCGGCAATTACCTTGGCTTCATACAATGAGTGCATGGTATAGGTACCGCATTGATACTCGTTGGCTTCGGGAATTTGGTCAACCTTAACAATGTCTTCCATCGCCTGTTGCCATGCGGTTGCAATCGTCGCCTCGCTTGGGCGACCAATGACACTCATGTAAAAACCGGTACGACAGCCCATTGGCGAAATATCAATAATCTGACACTCGGCATTATTTAAGTGCTCGCGCATAAACCCGGCAAATAAATGTTCCAGAGTATGAATCCCGCGCTCACTCAACAGCGCATGATTAGGGCGGCAAAAGCGTAAATCATATACCGTAATCACATCGCCGCTGGGAGTCGTCATTTCCTTGGCTTTACGCACCGCCGGTGCCGGCATAATCGTATGATCAACGGTAAAACTTTCTAATAATGGCATAATTTATTCCTCTTAAATTCTTAATCAGTATGTGATGTTACGCACAACACAACATTTTCCAGGGCTGGGTTTAACTTCGAGTGAATTGTGGAGAAAATTAGAGTTTGTTTACGTAAAGAACGTGATTTTGTGAATTGTTTGAGCGTAGCGAGTTTTTCACAAAATAGTTCTACGTAACTACAAACTCTTATCTTCGTAACACTTGAACGTAGAAGTTAAATCCAGTTCTGAAATAAGCATGTGTGCGTAACATCAGTCAGTATTACAAACGAACATTATCAATCACCGCCAAACAATTTGCTGACCGCATCGGTAACTCCCTTGCTGACATCATTGACGATTTTATTTTGTGGATTATTATTGCTGCCATTGGCATTCGGGTTATTACCAATTGCCTGATTGATACCCTGCGAAATGGCATTCTGAATTTGCGACTTATTATTAGTTACCACATATTTCAAAATCTGGGTTTGAATTGAACCCCAATCCAGCGAGGCACTTGGATCTTTACTGCTGCCGCTAACCGTAACCGGGAAAGTCAATTTTTTGAAAATCGGATTTATCCCCGGCGTCAATAACTGCCCGGTCGCATGATAATTGATGGTTTTTTTAGCCAAATCTACCGCACCATTACCGCTTAAAGCAACACTAGGACCACTCAATTTAAAGTTAGATGGATTCACCAAGCCTTTAGTGATGGTAGCACTGCCGCTAAAACTGCCCAAATCGGTTTTTTGATTAAAATCACGTTTACCGGGTTTGGTTGCTGCTTCGACCTGTGCTTTCATATTATTCACCGTTTGCACTACTTGCGCCGAATTCATCAGCAATTTACCAAGGTTATTGGTATCGCCGCCAGCCTGATTAATTGAATTATTCAGTTGCATCACCAAGCGATCTAGGCTTATTCCAAGAACACTGATATTGCCAATCTGGATATTTTGATGACCGCTTAATGTCGCTAAATCCATATTTCCGGCAATACTTGAATTACCATTGAATTTCAATTGCCGCAATGGAACCTTATAACCGTTAACATTGCTAAAATCCGCGACATCCATCTGATCAATATTCAGATTTTCGCTAAATGCCAACGGTGTAAAAGAGCTGACATTGACATTGCCGCTAATGGTTGAATTAGCAATCTTCATAACCATTTGGCTAAGTGCAATATTCTTGGTGCTACCGTTAAACGCAGTAGTAATCGCAAAGCTATTAAGTAACTGCTTATTGCTCAATTCCGGCGGAGTCATTCCCAATTGGCGCATGGTTTCGTTCAAATTAAAGGTCGGTAAATTGATAGTACCGTTAAGCTGCGGTGCGGCAAAATTTTTGACATTAACCGCGGTAGTACCTTTTAATAAGCTGCCGCAACGGAAACTAGCACTACTTAAAGCAACCGAGGTCGGTGTGGCGCTAAAACCACCGGAAAATGCCACGCTGTTTAATAACGGTTTATTTTTACGTTCAGCGGCGGCGATATTCAAACCATCAAGAACTTTATTCAAATTGGTATCACCCATCGCCACATTACCGCTAACCACCGGTGAGTTAAAATTACTCACCTGTAAACTGCCAAATGCCAGATTTAACAGTTCGCCGGCGCTTAATTTGATATTGCTGAATGTAGCAGTAGTTGGGGACACTTTAAATCCACCGGCACTAAAGGCAAAACTATTTAATAACGGTTTATTTTTACGTTCGGCAACCGCGATATTTAAGCCGTTTAACACCCCGTTGAGATTGAATTTAGGTACCGTAATATCCCCGCTAATCTGCGGCTTGGCAAAATTTTGCACCTGTAATTTGCCAAATGATGCACTAACCGGAGTCTCTTTGCCCGCGGTTACTTTCAAGCCATTCAGGCTGATATTACTCATATTTCCGCTAAATCCGCTACTGCTGATGGCAAAATTGTTCAATAACGGTTTATTTTTACGCTCGGCAACTGCAATATTCAGACTATCCAGTATGCTGTTTAAATTAAACGGCTCCAAATCAATACTACCATTATACATTGGGTTGGCAAAATTTTTAACGGTTAAGCTGGTCTTGCCTTTGAATTTATCACTCAGATTAAAGGCAAAATCTTTGACCGCAATATTTGATTCATCACCATTGACATTGCCACTGATAATTACATTGTCCAATAAGGTGATATTTTTACGGGCGGCAGTGGCAACATTGAACTGATTTAAAATTGCACTGGCTTGAAATTTGGTTAAATTAATATCGCCGGAATATTGCGGATGACTCAAATTATTAACCGTAAAATTAAGCGCTCCGACCACCTGATCATTGTAATTAAAGTTAACCTTAGCCAATTTCAACATATCGGCACCCTGATCAAAACGGATAACCCCGCCAAAGCCGGTATCAATTGTAAAATTAGCTTTCTGAATTGTATAACGCTGATTTTTATCCAAATTATCGTAACTAACCGTAGCATTAGTTAAACTAAATGAGCTCATCTCCAATTGCAACGGTTGCGGTTTGCCACCAGTTGCAGTAGGCGCCATCGGCGGAGTTGCCGGAGGGGTAAAGGTCCAGTTATTAAGACCATTTTTCTGAATCAATGCCAGATTTAGCCCGTCAATCGCCAAAGTTTTAACCACAATGTGATGGCTCAATAACGGAATCAACGCCACCGATACATCGGCAGAATTTACCGCCACAAAATTAGATTCACTAAATCCTGCTGGATTGGATAAGCTAACCTGCTTAACATTAACCCCCAAATTAGGATAGAGTTTCCAGCTAATGTCGCCGGCTAAGGTTATCGTCCGCCCGGTTGACTGATAGACGGCTTTTTCAATAAACGGTTTGAAGCGGTTAGGGTTTACCACTGTCACCAACAGCGTCACCGCGACCGCAACTAATACCACCAAACTAACTATTGTAACTAAACTGTATTTAATAATTTTTTTCATGACTAATTACCATTTCCAATCACACAATTACTTACCCGGGTAAAATCAATTTTCTTGGGACGATTTTTGACCTTGATATAACCGTCATTGATGAAATACACAAAATTGGAAGTTCCCCGGCAATTTGCCAAAACAAAATTCGGCGCAGCACTTTCATTATCGTGCGGAGTAACATTCAAAAATTTATACTGCTCACGATTGTTATTGCAGTAACCCAGCAAGCTATATTGATTGACTTTGCCGCTATACGGTGCTTTGATTGCCGAATCCGAAGCCAATGCCAATAGACCGAATTGATCAATTACCACCGGATTAACCCGCTCATCATTACTAACCATAATTACAAAATTATTGCTTTCTTCCTCAAACGGCTGAAACATAATATTTTGATTAATTTTACAGATGCCATGCGCCGGCAGCGAAATTTTATTGGCGCTCTCATCCAGATTTTTAACTTGGACAACGGTCGCGCGGTTGTTATTGTTTTGTATATAAAAATCATTAAGCGATACCGCCATCCCGGTGGCGCCGGCAACTAACGGTACTAAACCAACTATAAATAAACTAATTGATTTCATAGAGATATCCTTATTAACTAGCCCTCTATAATAACAGTTTTATCCATTCCCTGCAACTTAATGATAGCTAGATTAAACGAATTTAAACCCAAACCCAGCGTTAAAAAATATTATATTGTGGATAATGCCTGCCAAAGAAAAAAATTTGACAAAAT
The DNA here is from genome assembly GCA_964488065.1 of uncultured Neisseria sp. Classification (GTDB taxonomy): domain Bacteria; phylum Pseudomonadota; class Gammaproteobacteria; order Burkholderiales; family UBA11063; genus Aquella. The sequence continues at coordinate 16,914 of CAZATM010000133.1, read as the reverse complement.
ACGGTGGTTTAACATAAACTTCGAAATTGGCAACCGAGTATATTTACAGAAAGTTAAATGATGCCCTACCACCGTAGCCATTTTTTAAATAACAATCATCCATCCTTCCGGATTTTTGCCGTACAGTTACGCTTATTTTCGACCATCCGTTGTTGCTGCTAAGCAACTAAATCCATCCCATTACTGCAGACTTTTCATAGTCATAGCCAGGCAAAATATTTTAATTTAGCCAACCGATTCAACAAATGCACTAAATTAGTTAATTATTACCGCTAATTCAATGCATTAAACAGAAATACAACTATCATACTATAAGGTAACAATCATGACTCAAACTAATTCAACCTCAGAATTTCGTGGCAAAATTTACAATAGCATTACCGAAACCGTTGGTGCCACACCGTTAGTACGCTTACACCGTTTTGAACAAAAATATGGATTATCCGCACAAATTGTCGCCAAGCTGGAATTTTTCAACCCACTGGCATCAGTAAAAGATCGGATCGCCTTGAATATGATTGAAGTTGCCGAAACCCAAGGTAAAATCGATCCGGAAACCACTGTATTAGTCGAACCAACCTCAGGTAATACCGGAATTGGTCTGGCATTTGTAGCTGCCGCTAAAGGCTACCGGTTAATCTTGACCATGCCCGAAAGCGTTTCGCTTGAGCGGCGTAAAATGATCCGCCATTTAGGTGCTGAACTGGTACTGACCCCGGCATCTGCAGGGATGAAGGGTGCGGTTGCCAAAGCCGACGAAATTGCCGCACAAAATCCCAATGCTTTTGTTGTTGGACAGTTTATTAATCCGGCCAATCCTGCTAAACACCGTAATACTACCGCCGAGGAAATTTGGGCGGATACTGAGGGGCGAGCAGATATTTTGGTTGCCGGTGTCGGTACTGGCGGAACCATTACCGGGGTTACGCAAGTATTAAAAAAATATAAGCCAACGTTTAAAGCCATAGCAGTTGAACCCAGTGCCAGCCCGGTTCTGTCTGGCGGGTCACCAGCGCCGCACAAAATTCAGGGAATTGGAGCCGGATTTATCCCCGGAGTACTCGATTTAGGCATAATTGATGAGATTTATCCGGTAACCGATGATGAGGCGTTGACTACCGCCCGCGAAGTTGCCCGCCTTGAAGGCATACCGGTGGGGATTTCTTCCGGCGCGGCTTTGCATGCAGCCAAAATAATTGCTGCTCGACCAGAAAACAAAGGTAAACAAATTGTGGTAATAATTCCATCGTTTGCCGAACGGTATTTATCGACGGCTTTATTCAGCTATCTGGATGAAGAAAATAATGCCTGAATTAATTCGTCATTATCAACAACAGGATCCGGTTCAACCCGGATTCTGGGAAACCGTGCTAACTTATCCCGGATTACATGCGGTATTTTTCCACCGGATTAATCATTGGCTATGGCAGCGCAAATTCCGGCTCTTTGCCCGCTTTGGTTCACATATCGCGCGGTTCTTAACTGGAATTGAGATTCATCCCGGGGCAACGCTGGGAGAAAAACTTTTTATCGATCATGGAATGGGAATTGTCATCGGTGAAACCGCCGTGGTTGGCAATAATGTCACCATTTATCATGGAGTGACGCTGGGTGGACTTGGTATTCCCGCGACTGCCGGTACCAAGCGCCATCCAAATATTGAAGATAATGTGATCTTGGGTACTGGGGTAAAAATTCTTGGCAATATTACCATTGGGCAAAACTGTCGGATTGCCCCGAATTGCGTGGTAATGGAAGATATTCCGGCTAATTCGACGGTTAAACATTATACCAGCCAAATTACCATTAAAACCAAAGCCGCCAGCGAATAACTCACTGACGGCTTTTTAAACTACAACTAATACCCTAGCCTTGATTATGCGCAAGCAGCGCCGCGGCGGCAATGGACTGAATCCGCGTTTGCTCAGGATCGGAACGGCTAGTCACCACAATTGGTACTTTTGCCCCGACAATCAATACCGCGCAACTGCCGCCGCTCATAAACATCATGGTTTTATAAACCGCATTGGCGGCATGAATATCCGGATAAATCAGAATATCGGCATCGCCCATAATTGAAGTCTGGCACTGCTTAATTTGCGCAGATTCTGCCGATACCGCAATATCCATATCCAGTGGACCATCGACGATACAATTTTTCAGCTGTCCGCGTTCGGCCATTTTACTTAGTGCCGCCGCATCCAATGTCAATTGCATTTTTGGATTGACGGTTTCAATGGCAGCAACCAGCGCAACTTTGGGTTTTTCCCAACCCAAAGCATTGGCAACTTTGACGGTATTTTGAATAATTGCCGCTTTTTGCATTAAATCCGGTTCAATATTAATCGCCGGATCGGCAATAAACACCAGCCGCGGGTACGACGGTAAATCAACTAATGCACAGCTACTGATGATTTGTTCGCTACGCAAATTGTATTCGGATTTAAATAGCTCGCGCATCATAGTAGCCGTTGAGAGGCTTCCTTTAACCAAAAACTTCACCTCACCGGCACTTGCCATCTGAGCCGCCAACCCAGCTGCCGCATAGGAATTAGCCGCATCAATCACCGCAAACCCGGATAAATCCAGATTATTTTCCACCGCCAATTGTAAAATTTCCGCTTTGGGACCAATAAAAACCGGTTTAATGATTCCCAATTGCGCAGCTTGAAGTGCACCGGATAAAGCCACTTCGGAACGCGGATCAATAATTGCGGCGGGAATGGCGCCCAACGATTGGCATTTATCAATAATGTAATCTAATTTTGCCATAATTAACCTTTCATCTATTTTAATCACGGTATCTTATCTATAAATAATCAATAAAATCATTTTCCAGATAGTTTTTGGGCAAAATCACTCCACACTTGCGGACTAAACCACTCAAGATTACCAGAGTTTTGAAACTGGGAAAAAATCTTCTGAATTGCTTCAGGAAAAAGAAACATTATATTGTATTTGCTTTGCAGTTTTTGATTCAATTGGTTAAATAATTCATAGCGTTGCTGCATCAGGCGTTGAAACCGCGACGAATTTTCCTCTACATAGCGACCTTGTAGCGTGAAAAATTCCATTGGCGACTTAGCCCCCATCAATGATTGCATATGCGCCGCATACCCAGAGAAACTTTCGCCAAGGTAGTTCTGATAAGAGCGGTAGATCTCCTGATTTACGCGGTTTACTTCGTTTACCAGCGCTTGAATATCTTCGATTGAATGTTCAAATTGATTAGCATCAAATCCGTTCATGTTAGTCATAATATCTCCCTGTAAATTGTATAATGACACCATCATTGTAACATATACTCTTCGTTTTTGAATTTCGGACTTGGTCGCATCTCAAAAAAGACCCCTTATACAGTTTAATCTCCACTGCGGCGTTTTTTTATTAATACTTCACGTCCATATATCAAATACTATGAGTAATACACATTATCTGCGAAAGTTACGCCGGCTTAATTGTTAGAAACAGCACCACAACTATTCATCACTATCAAAAACCAAAAGCTGGTAGAAAATGACAATCATCCAATAGTTGCAGCACAATCAATAAACTACAAATCGATAATAACAACCAAATTGATAGCCGTGAAAAGCGCACTTCCAGTAAATTATACTCACGCAGTAATGCCGCTATCGGCACCATGCACACCAAAATCAGAAAGATACAGACCTGCTGCAGAATCAATAAAAAGCCATTGGGATAAGCAAAAGCAAAAACTATCGGCGGTAACATGGTAATAGCTAAATTTAATATTTTTCCAGCAATACTTTGCCGAATTTTTAGTGCATCGCGGATATATTCGTATAATGAAATCCCGACCGCCAAAAATGAAGTCAGCATCGCAACATTGGAAAATACGTTCAACGCAATTTTCATCAATGCCGGTAATTGCGGATTATTATGTGTCGCATAACGAATCATTGTTCCGACCGACTCATTATTACTTAATAGCAACCAAAAGGTATTACCCGCGCCGGTACGGGGAATCAGGCTAAGCATAACCCCGATCCACAGCACGTATAAAATCACCGGCAACAGGATGCCGCAAGCCAGAATAGTGCGACACCGACATCGGTCATAATCATTATATTGCGCTAAAATCGGAACCAAAAACTGAAATCCCAGCGCACTGAAAAAAATCGGCAAGCCCCGCGGCAGATAATTCAGGTTGGAGAATGGCGCACTGACTATTGCTGGCGAGAAAAATTTTAATCCCAAACCGATGGCCAGCAAAAAACTAATTAATTTTATGTAAAAAATCAGAGTATTGGATTTAACCACTACTCCAGTGCCTTTAAAGAAAACCGGCAAAAACACCAGCAAAAAAATCACCAGACCGCTTTGTGATGTAACATTGAGATTAATCAGCGGCAGGATAGTTTTAGTCAATAAATCTGCACCACCAGTCATATATACCGTCAAAACTGCATACATCAATGCCAGATTGACCACGGCCGCAAAAATCACACCGGGTTTGCCAAAATTGCGCAAGGCAATTGTCGAGGCATTTTCACCATTCTTGTTTATCATGTAGATCTCAAGGGTGTAGATCGCCAGATAATAGGAGAAAATTCCAGTCAAGCCAATAAATAAACTACTCCAGATAAATCCCGGTCCGGCTGCCAGCATTGGCAATGCCAATGAACCTGCACCCATCGCGCATCCGGAAACCATAAAAACACTGCCAATAAATTTTTTATCCATGTTTCTTCAACTTTATATGTGATGTTACGCATAGTAAATAGTAAAGGATTTAACACTAAGTTATTGATTTTCCTTCATACCTCGCTGATTTTACACCCGCAAACCAGCGCGCAAAATCATCAAACTCAATAATTTAGCGCCAAATAATTGTAATTAAGTACCGAATTTTAGCCGATTTATCAGCATAAAAGCGCAATCTTCGTCATGATCAATTGCCATTCCAGCATTACCACAATAAAAATAATGTTATACTACAGTCTTCAAATTATTTTATAACTACTCAAAAAAGGTTTTGTAATGTCAGAAATAAAATCATCCACCTGTAATTTAGCCAATCCCGGACCATTAGGTTTACTCGGTTTTGGCATGACCACCGTTCTGCTAAATTTAACCAATGCCGGAATATTACCGTTTAGTGCGATTATTATTAGCATGGGAATTTTTTATGGCGGCTTGGCACAGGTAATTGCCGGAATCATGGAATATAAAAAAGGCAACAGTTTCGGCTTCACCGCATTTATTTCCTACGGGTTTTTCTGGATTTCACTGGTTGGAATTTTATGGTTGCCCAAAGCTGGTTTTGATCCAGCACCTGCCGCAGCCTTGGCAACGTATTTGTTATTGTGGGGTATCTTTACTTTTGGCATGTTTATTGCGGCACTTAGCCATAATTTCATTACCAAATTCGTATTTGGTTCGTTAGTTATTTTATTTGCCTTATTGGCAATCGGTAACTACACCGGTAGTGAAACAGTATTACACCTTGCCGGTTATGAAGGAATCATTTGTGGCTTATCCGCAATGTACTCAGCGCTAGCGCAAATAATCAATGATTCTTTGGGTCGTAAAGCATTGCCACTATAGCCAATTAACTGCTAATAAAGCCAATATCCCCGCAAACTCTAGCGGGGATATTTATTATACAACTTACATAGTGGGTAACACAATTGGCTGCTGTTGCTGTGAAGTTTGATGTGTTTGACTTTCAATCTGTTGAAGATAGATTTTAGACATACTTTCATCCATTTGCAGATTCTGGTAGTACTGTTTGACTTTTTCCTGCGAATTACTACGCATCAACTGCTCCTGCCCTTGCCAATACTGAAATTGCTGTTCCTGCTCGCCGGATTGGGCTTGCATCTCCTGCATTGGTTCACCATTGGGAAGATACATATCATCCCCCATCATGTCATCGCCAAGATCATAAGGATTTCCCATATAAACCCCCATCGGGGTTTCGCCATAAACATAATTCGGTTGATAAACCGTTGGCGGAGCTGCCGTTGAGCCATCGGCACCTGCCATGTTTATTCCACCGCAAACGATAGCAACCAGTAAAATTTTTTTCATAATTACCTAACTTTAATGAATAAAATAGTGCACCAAATGTCCCAAAACCACACCCACTGCGCCAAAATCGGCATCGCCAAAAGTAGTTCCCTGATAACCTAAACCAGTTAATACTGGAAATAATAGCGCCGGAAGAAAGCTAATCAGAATGCCATTGGCTAATGCTCCCAAGATCGCACCTCGCCGTCCGCCGCTGGCATTGCCATAAACCCCAGCCGTAGCACCATCAAAAAAGTGCGGCACCAACCCGGGTACAATTACCAATAAGCCCAACCACGGGAAGAAAAACATGCAAATTAAACCAGCAACAAAACTGCTGAAAAAACCGATAATCACTGCATTAGGCGCAAATGGAAATACTGCTGGACAATCCAGCGCCGGAATTGCATTTGGAACAATTTTGTCGGCAATCCCTTTAAATGCTGGAACGATTTCCGCCAGCAACATCCGCACTCCAGCCAAAATAACATAAACCCCACCGGCAAAGGTAATCGCCTGTAGAATTGCATAAACGATATAATTCTGTCCATTGCTCAGTTTGGTTTCCACGAAAGATGCTCCGGCACACATCACTAATACAATGAACAGCACCGTCATAGTAATTGCCAGCGATACCGACGAATCACGCAGAAATCCCAGTGATTTGGGAACATTGATGTCTTCGGTCGAGGTTTTGGGATTGCCCAGATATTTGCCAACCAATGATGATAATAAATACCCCAGCGAGTTGAAATGTCCAAGGGCGAAATCATCACCATCAATAATTTTACGGGTAAACGGTTGCAACATGGCTGGAAAAAGCGTCATAATTGTTCCCAAAATCAGCGAACCAATCACAACCAGCCAAATTTCCGGCAAGTGCGTTGAAGCCAAAATCACCGCAATCATACATGCCATATACATGATATGATGTCCGGTCAAAAAGATATATTTAAAGCGGGTAAAGCGCGCCAATAAAATATTTACCGCCATCCCGCAGAGCATAATCATGGCGGTATCGCGCCCGAACACTTTTTGGGCAATTGCGACGATTACTTCATTATTGGGAATAATGCCGCGAATATGAAAAGCATGTTCAAACATTGCGCCAAAAGCATCTAGCGCCCCAACCAGCACACTAGCGCCAATTCCCAAAATAATAAAGCCCATAATAGTCTTTAAAGTTCCGGAAATAATGTCCGCCAGATTTTTCTTTTGTAATAGCAAACCACAGAGGGCAAACAAGCCGACCAAAATTGCCGGCGTGCCCAAAATATCCTTCATTATCAAATTGAACATCAGCTTAATCCTTTAAATTGCTTTCCAAAACCGCCGCCAGTTCTTTTTTATCCATCAGATTTTTTAAGCCGGCAATTTTACGCGAGCCATCATCAAGATTGGCAACAATTTCGCGCGAACCTAGGAATAGATCAGCCTTTTCCATTTTAGCCGAAGCCAAATCGGTATGCCCAACTTCAGCCTCAATCCCCAAATCTTTTAGAACTTTTTTGGCATTCATTTCAACCATAAAGCTGCTACCCAAACCATTACCACACACCACCAAGACTTTTTTCATTTAGTTTCTCCCATTAAAAATTTTATTTTTCAACATCACATATAATATTACGCATGATAAAGACTTTAACGCTAAGTTATTGATTTTCCTCATGGCACACTGATTTTACACTAATAATCAGCGCATAACATCGATAGTATAACCCCAAATTGACTAGTGCACCAAATAGCGTTGCAATACTGCATGCACTTCGCTGGTGCTATTCGCCGCAATCAAAGCGGCAATCCCATCCTCATCCCCCAATACTTCCGATAACTCAGTCAATGCTTTGATGTGCGACTGACTATCCGTTGCCGATAAGGCAAAAAACAAATTAACCTGATGCTCCGGATCTTCCGAAAAACTAACTTCAGTTTTATTTATCAACAAACTCAAGCCCATCTTTAGCGCACCTTTTTCGGGACGTGCATGCGGCAGCGCAACCTTAGGAGCAATAACAATATACGGTCCAAATTTATTTACCGAGTCAATCATGGCGGTTATGTATTCGCTCTTGATTTGCCCTTGCGCTAACAGCGGCTGCGCTGATAACGTAATGGCATCTTGCCAGCTCATACTTTCTTGATTAATGATGATGGTTTCATCGGTAAGTAACTCTATTAACATAATAATTCCCCATATAAACTCAAATAAATCATTTGATGATGGTAATGACTTTTTGACTAACCCCGCTAATTGCTGGCAAAAATAATTAACAAAAACTTTTCGTTGATGGACGTGATCCACGGTAATCGCACGATAAAAATCAAAATCCGCTAAACCATTTTACGATTCATCACATGCCAGATTAAATATTACCGCCCACCAAAAGACAGTATTAAATATTCACGCCGCCAGTAATTTCCCGCAACAATTACATGATTATACTACTGCAAGCGCTGATCCTTAGCATAAATCAATCATGATTTTCTCAAAATCGGCAGGCAATAAAAAAAGCAGGAATTTATCCTGCTTTTTTTACATTAATCAGCTTTACAGCATGCCTTTGGTTTTTAGCAAATCAATGCTTTTGTAGATTTTGATAAAATTGTTGCGTATAAATTACTAACCATTAATGTACGGTTTCGGATTTACTGCCAGTAATATTGGTAATACTGATATCTTCATAAGTTGGTAATCCGCCACTGTGTTCCATAGTCACCTTAGTACCATCCGCCCAGGTAAGAACTACTTTTCCTTCCAAAGAGGCCTGGGTATCACCGCCGACACCATCAGTATATTCAGCGCTACAATTACTACTTAAGCAGGAAAGGGTTGCCGCGCGAAGAACATAATTATTATATTGCTGTGGGTTATAGTTTATAGCATTTGGATAATAATCAGAAAGAATTTTCAGTAAAAATACTTTGCCATTATAATGGGCAAAATATAACTCAGTGTTGCTGGCCGTAATATCTGGGCGAGTCGTCCAATCTTGAAATTCATACAGATAAGACGATGGATTATTTTTATAACTCGTTAATTTGGTTTGGTTCGCCGACGTTAAAGACTGGTTTGGCATTAATTCCCAGATGTCATTATTTGCCGCATAACGGTCATAGAAGAAATTATTATCAAAAATAACTCCATTTAGCGCATTTATTTCGTAAGCTCCATAGAAAAAACCGCTACCATTATAATGAGATGCATTAATCAACATATAATTCAAAGTATTCTCACGGATGGTTCCACCAGGAAGGCTCCGAGAAAATTGCCACATATCCGAATCGGTAGTTCCCTCGTCGTCGGCAGTCATAGTTGACTGATCAATTCGATATTTAATATCTTTAGTTGCGGTATCATAACCAATTTGTGAAACCTCATAAGCCTGAACCTGCTTGGTTGAAGTGGTAGCATAAGGTGTTTCAACACTAAAATCCTTGGATTCAAACCCACCGTCAGATTTTTTTCCGGTTAAACAATTAAAGCCAATAGTTGCAACACCTACGGCACGCCCCGTTTCTGATCCCTCATACGGACGAATCTGTTTTAGCTTTAATTCACTAACTCCACAATTACCAACACCATCACCATTAGTATTAAACGTTGCCGACTCAAGCAATCCTGGAGTACTATTGAATATTTGACCATTTACCAATTCATAAACATCTTTATTGCTGACTGGTTTAAAATAAGCTTGAAGATTTTGTTTTAATTTATCCGCCATATTGGCATAAGTAGCATCTAATATTTTTAAGGCCGCTAAATAACCACTTTTTCCTTGAGTTGTTGCAGGTAACTTTGCCAAATTGTCGAAACTTATATTAAATTTTGTGTTACACGCATACTGATAAGCCAACTGTACTGCCTGCATATTGTAAAGATTCTGCAAGCTACCAGCCAACTGAAAAGCATAATTAAGATTTTCATAGTTATAATAATTTATCTTTTGCATTATATCGCCATTAGTCTCTAATACACTCAGAGTGGCCGTCAAATAAGCACTCCTATTTTGCTGGTATCTGAAGTAGAAACTTCCGCTATCGTATGTACGTGACTCACTAGCATAGTCAGTGAGAAAGTGGGTCGCCATATCATCTACTTTACTTTGAGTTGCAACACTCTGCAAAGATTTTGAGGAAAACCCTTCTGAATCAAGCACGCTTTGGTAAGGTTCATTACAATTTTTTGCTGCAACCTCATATAAATCACTTACATTATCAAAAGTTACATTATCAAACATTGTTTTATTTGTATATTGAGAATACTTAGAAGTAATTGTATTAATATCTGCATCCACTACCGCTAAGGAACTACTGAGTTCACTAGACATTGAAGCAACATAAAACTCGTGTAGTTCATCATAGATATTTCCAAGGGTATTAAATTGATCCTTCATTCCTGCTAAGATGGTATTTAATTTACCATCCATCTTTTCTAACATTTTTTCAGTTTCATCTTCGGAACCCCATTCAAACAAAGCAGAGAGTCCGCTAACAAAAAATGTTCCAGCAATTACAAAAGGATTACCGCCTGAACCAACCACTCCTGATAGAACATTAATAATGAAATTTTGAGCAATTTCGCTACCACTGGAATTAACGGAGGTAACCGCATTACCCTGTACTAGTGGCTGAACTGGCGTATTTTGCGATCCACTGCTACCGCTATTACAAGCGGTCAAAGTTAAAGAAGATGCCAACACCAAACTAATTAATTTTAGCTTCATAAAAACACTCCCAAAAAATTATTATTTCGAACTAACGAAATTATAGGTTTTAGAGTATTTTTTCACAATTGGCATTTTTGCCTACTCAGGATAACAACTTGATTTGTCACAATATAATAAAAAATCACCATAAAAATAACTTATATCATAGTCAAATTTCAGGTGATTCTTTAAAAGTCGGGTCATCCAGTAATTCTTCATTCAAGATAATCAGGCATGGTTTCCATAATGATTGCGGCATATAGCGATAAAATCCCGCGTTGATTGCTTCTTTTAATAAAATCTTAGTATTGGCACCAGGAATATTGAATTTAGGACAGATTTGATTACCAATTATCATCGAGACCGTACTCCGCGATATATTGAGTATCTGCGAAATTTGTTCTTGAGTGGCACCATTAGTAATCAAAAATAAAATCTCCTGTTCGCGCTGAGTAAATTTACTCCATAGCAGTTTACTATCGTATTGCAAATTGGGCTTGTCGATATGTCCCTGAAAGCGCAAAACATAACTTTTAATTGAGGAGGAGTGAATCGCAACTACTTCTCCGTTGGGGTGGATAATTGGAAAATAACTAGTAATATAAGTAACAAACTGCTGATTATAGGGTAACATATCAATAAATTTAATAACCTTGCATTTCTCAAATACAATCTGTTGCAAGCGATGAAGTTTTTTACTATAAGTCAAATACATTTCTTGAGTCTGTTCATGATAATGGTCACCAAAAAAATGCTTCAATATAATTTCATCGTCGCAATTCTTGGATGAAACATTTTTCAAATCTTCGGCTGTTTCAAAACCAACTGATTGCGCGGATAAAGTAGTCCCCATTTCTACACGAAAATCTCGATTAATTATTACTGAATATAAGTCCTGATCAATCAGATACTTAAACCAAGATAAAACATGATCGTCTAGATATTTTTGGTACTCTTGTGTACCTAACGTTGAATATGTCATTTTAGTTCCTACACCAACACAATTCGCAAATAAATTCTACGGAATTATTATCAACCACTCATACCAAGAAATGTGCCCTCATCATTCGATGAGACAAATCCTAAACATTAACCATATAAATACTAAATAAAAGCCCCTAACTTTAATCGTCAGAGGCTTTTTCAACTACACAATACAACCTACAGCATGCCTTTGGTTTTTAGCAAATCATACATGGTTGTGCCGATTTCGGCTGGTGAGCGAGTATAGGCTATTCCCGCACGCTCGAATGCCGCAAATTTTTCTTCAGCAGTTCCTTTACCACCGGAGATGATTGCACCGGCATGTCCCATCCGTTTACCGGCAGGTGCAGTTACCCCAGCAATATAACCAACTACTGGTTTAGTTACATGAGATTTAACATATTCGGCAGCTTCTTCTTCTGCAGTTCCACCAATTTCACCAATCATTACGATTGCTTCAGTTTGTGGATCTTCTTGGAATAATTTTAACGCATCAATGTGCGAAGTTCCCGGAATCGGGTCACCACCGATACCGATACAAGTTGATTGACCAAGACCCAATTTAGTAGTCTGCGCAACCGCTTCATAAGTCAAAGTACCGGAACGTGAGACAATCCCGATTTTGCCCGGAAGATGAATATGTCCCGGCATAATTCCGATTTTACATTCGCCCGGGGTAATAATTCCCGGACAATTTGGTCCAATGATGCGGGTACCGGTTAATTCACTGTAACGTTTGATTTTTAACATATCCAGCGTTGGTACACCTTCGGTAATAATCACCAGTAGTGGAATTCCGGCATCAATTGCTTCAACCGCAGAATCCAACACAAACGGAGCCGGTACATAAATTACCGAGGCATCCGCGCCAGTTGCCAAAACCGCTTCTCTCATGGTATTAAATACCGGTAAACCCAAATGAGTTGTCCCACCTTTACCGGGAGTTACTCCACCCACGACTTTAGTTCCATATGCCAAGGCTTGTTCTGAATGGAAAGTACCATTTTTACCGGTAAATCCCTGTACTAATACTTTGGTATTCTTATTTACTAATACGCTCATTTTTTATCCTTCATTTAATATCGGAAAAATATTTCTGTTGCATTTTGGTAGTATGCGCTACCAAATTCTCATATTTCCGCGCCAGATTACCTAAAACCGGATCAACACTTGATAAAATGACATTTCCCACGGTAGCAAAAATTATTGCATCAATCAATGTTGGTTCAGCACCAAAGAAAAATGGTTTATCGCCAAGATAAGTGCTTAATGAACTCAGATCTTTATTCGCCAGCAGCGTCATCTCAGCCGGAGAAAGCCGTCCGGTTCCCTCGCTATAAAGGCTCTTGCGAACCTTTCTCGCTATTAACGGCGCAATAAATTGCCGCACAAAAAACGGTGCTTGAGCAAAAACACTATCTCTAAACACCGGCCAGCCTGCGTCATCACACCAGCGAAACCATACCATAAATTTAGTAAAATGGTTTTCCAGCATCGTTTGAAAAGCCTGCCGGAGACTTTGCTCCTGAATTGTTAAGTTGCCATCGGTTTTATCGCCATAACGTTTTACCAACTCGTCAATTATCAGGGTCGAATCACCGATAATTTTACCGTCGATTTCGACAAACGGCATCTGACGCTTGGGATTAGGTTTGCTATCAAAACCCAGCACCGGTTGATAATCACAACCAGTCATCCGCAAATAAGTTTCGAGTTTGACGCAAAACGGACTATAATTCGGCAATCCCACCGGACGGGGAAATATGAATAATTTCATAAATGCACTTATTTTAAGGTTGCAACAACTTTGGCAGCAGCATCAGCCAGACCATCGGCTGGAATCAACGCCAAGCCGGAATCTGATAATAATTTAGAACCTAATTCAGCATTATTACCTTCCAAACGTACTACCACCGGCACGGTAACATGAACTTCTTTAACCGCAGCAATAATTGCTTCGGCAATCATATCGCAACGCACGATACCGCCAAAAATATTGATCAAAATCGCTTTAACCTGACTATCGGCTAAAATCAATTTGAAAGCTTCAATTACGCGCTCTTTAGTCGCGCCACCGCCAACATCAAGGAAGTTTGCTGGTTGGCCACCGTATAATTTGATAATATCCATGGTTGCCATTGCCAATCCGGCACCGTTTACCATACAACCAATATTACCTTCCAAAGCAACATAATTCAAATCAAATTCGGAGGCTTTTAATTCCAAGGCATTTTCCTGCGATTTATCGCGCAATGCCAATAAGTCACCATGACGGAACAATGCGTTTGAATCCAGATTGATTTTGGCATCCACACACACCAATTCGCCATTTTCACGTACTGCCAATGGATTGATTTCAAACAAAGCAAAATCATTTTCAACAAATGCTTGATATGCACCCAACATCATTTTTACAAAATTACCAATCTGATCACCACTTAAACCCAATTGAAAAGCAACTTCGCGGGCGTGGCATGGTTGCAAACCAACCAATGGATCAACTACTACTTTAAGAATTTTTTCCGGAGTTTCGTGAGCGACTTTTTCAATTTCAACGCCACCTTCGGTTGATGCCATGAACGTTACTCGCCGAGAAGAACGATCAACCACTGCACCCAAATATAATTCACGGGAAACCGGATATAAATCTTCGGAAACATACACCGAATTAACCGGCTGACCATTGGCATCAGTCTGATAAGTTACCAGATTTTTACCAATTAAGCCCTCAGCCACTTCGCGGGCTTCTTCACGTGATTTAACTACCTTAACCCCACCGGCTTTTCCGCGGCCACCGGCGTGCACTTGCGCTTTAACTACCGCAAATTTGCCACCCAGCTTGTCGTAAGCATCCATTGCTTCTGTTCCATTTGTCGCCAATACTCCGGACTGAACACGCATTCCATAGCGCGCCAGTAATTCCTTCGCCTGATATTCATGTAAATTCATAATTTGACATCCTTACTCAGTTTTAAAAAACGGTATATTGTATCACAGGGCTTAATATCCGAGGGAATTAGTTTGGTGTTCGGGATGATATATTTTGAGAGCCCAATTGGTTAAATTTATAGTATAATCACCCGCAACTATCAGTAAATGACTGCAAGGTCTTTTTTTCGGTAGTTTTTATTTAACCATTAAGTTAAACGTTTAACTTAATTTAACACCGTGAAATATAATTACATTTTGAGGAACAAAATGAAAAAACTTCTTGTGCCGTTAATGGCAATATTAATGACCGCCTGTAATTCCGGCGGCAGCTCTACCCCTAGCGGAACCACCGTCAGCTCCAATTTCACCAATGCAGTGTCGCAATTTGCACCACAGGCCAACCAGCAATTTCAAGCCCTTGAAAGCGCACCCGAATCAGCCGTCATCAGCGTTGATGACAATCATAAATACCAAACTATTACTGGTTTTGGTGCCGCGCTTAGCGACAGCAGTGCCTATTTGTTAAATCTGATGCCATTAAACCAACGCACTCAATTATTAAACCAGCTTTTCAATCCACAAACTGGATTGGGAATCAGCTATTTACGCCTGACAATTTCTGCCAGCGATTTTTCGCTGACCAATTATACCTATGATAATATGCCCGCTGGAATGACCGATCCATATTTGCTGAACTTTTCGATCGCCCATGATGAAAGCTATATTATTCCAATCTTACAGCAGATTTTAGCAATTAATCCGAACCTAAAAATCATTATGTCGCCATGGTCAGCTCCAGGATGGATGAAAACCAATGACAGTATCTTGGGCGATTTAGGCGGCGATTCTGAAAGTGCGGCACCGAATTTGCGTGGTTATCTAAAATCAGATTATTACCAAAGCTATGCTAACTATTTTACCAATATTGTCCGTGCTTATCAGGTCAATGGAATCACCATCAATGCGATGACCATCCAAAATGAACCACTTTATTCACCAACTGGTTATCCGGGACTATACATGGATAGCCACACCCAGTCTGACTTCCTCGAAAGTTATTTGGTACCGACTTTCATCAATAACAATATTACCACTCAAGTATATGTTTATGATCATAACTGGGATCGTGAAGATTATCCGGATTATGTATTAGGTCAATTGCAATCACAGGCTGAATCATTAGTTGCCGGAACTGCCTTCCATTGCTACGGAGGCGATGTAACCGCACAAACTACGTTGCATGACAAATATCCCAATAAACAAATCATGGTTACCGAATGTAGCGGTGGAACTTGGACCGGTGATTTCACCCAGAGTCTGATCAGCGATATGCAGGGAATCTATATCGGTAATCTGAATAACTGGGGTACCGGAACGCTTAAATGGAATCTGGTATTAGATCAAAATAATGGTCCGGTTAATCCGACTCTTGGCGGCTGTTTAACTTGCTATGGAATCGTCAATGTTGATACCAGTAATAATTACCAAGTTCGCTATAATGAGGACTATTACGCGACCGGAATTATGAGTAAAAATCTCCTTCCTGGTGCGGTACGCATCAAGGTAAGCAGTAATTCCGACAATCTGATTGCCACCGGAGTTATCAATCCCAATGGCAGTCATGCAATTGTAATTCTCAACCAGTCAACCACAATAAGCCAGCCATTTGCGCTTAAATGGAACGACCAATATATAACGGCGACCATCCCAGCCGGAACCGTCGCTGTCTACACCTGGTAAATAGATAAAATCTCCACCGTTTATGGTGGAGATTTTTTATCCAGCTAGTGTTATGAACTGATTAATAAGCGCATAATAAACTAGTTGATTGATTTCAACGCGTTATTTCAACTTTATATCACTTGGTAGCGCTGATAACAAAGACCGGATAACTCCGTTGACGATCATCCCGTTTAATTTCGGTTAGTGTCTCAATAGTTATATCACGGTATCCCGCGGCCTGTGCCAGCGCGACGATATGCTCTCGATCAAAACCATGGTGAACATCGACTTCCAGACCATGGAAAGAACCATCTTCACTATCCAAATCGGCAATCAATAATTTGCCGCCAACAGGCTGACAATTGTAAAATTGTTTAAACATCTGACCAACATCTTTAACGTGGTGCATGGTCAGCAAACTGTAAATTACCTCAAATTGTTGACTAATGTTTTCATGAGCCAAATCCAACTGTTTAACTCCCATATTACCAACTTCAAGTTGTTCAATTTTTTTCTGTGCTTGCTCAAGCATTCC
>CAZATM010000132.1:0-9777 GCA_964488065.1 uncultured Neisseria sp. | reverse complement strand
AAACCAAACAAATAATTACTAATTGGTATCAGGTGCAGCGACAATTATTTAACAATATTATCGCTGAATTTATTAAACGTAACAGCATTACAGATATTGCATATGCATAATTGTGAACATCTGTCAATGCGTAAGTTCTAGTAAATAACGAACCTTTTTTAGTAATATGACAATACTGGAATTACGAACGCGACGAGTATAACGGAGATTCAGGTATTATTTAGGTAATGATTACAGCAGATAGTGTAAAATTATGCGATTAATCTAAAGGATTTTATAAGGTTTAACATGACACAAGCATTTAACAATAGTTTATTGATTGAATTTCTAACTGAAGAATTACCGCCATTAAGTCTGGAAAAGAATATTGGGGCGGCGTTTGCCGAGGCGGTATTAGCCCAATTGAATGGTTTTACGACAGCTGATACTATACTTGAAATTATTGCGGCGCCACGGCGGTTTGGCTGCCTGATTCGCAATATAAAAACTACTCAAGATAGTCAGCAGCAATTGCGTAAAGGTCCGGCAGTTGCTAACGGTGTCAAAGATGGTGCAGCAACCCCGGCATTGCTTGGTTTTGCCAAATCCTGCGGGGTCGAATGGACACAGTTGCAAAGCCGTGATGATGGTTATTTTTATTACGAGGCTACGCAAGCCGGAAGGGCGTTGGAACAACTTATTCCGGAAATAATAGCGGGCGCACTTAAAAAAATTGTGATTGCCAAAGCCATGCGTTGGGGTGATTATGATCACCAATTTGTTCGTCCAGTGCATAATTTGGTTGTGATGGTAAATGAACAAGTGCTTAATTGTGAGGCATTTGGTTTAACTGCGACCAATCGTACCCGCGGTCATCGCTTTATGGCGCAAGACTGGCTGAAAATTGAGCAGGCGGATGATTATTTCAATTACATGAAAAGCCATGCCAAAGTTATTGCCAGTTTTGGACTGCGCCGCGAAATGATTGCCAGCCAATTACAGGAAGAAGCACAACGGTTGGGATTGACCATTAGTCCGCTCGATGGATTATTGGATGAAGTAACCGCGTTGGTCGAATGGCCGGAAGTGTTGGAAGGCGAATTTGCCGAGAAGTTTTTAAAAGTTCCACAAGAGTGTCTGATTCTATCGATGGCGAAAAATCAAAAATATTTTGCCTTGCTTGATGGTAATGGAAAATTAAGTAATAAATTTCTGTTTGTTGCCAATTTGATTTCACATAATCCACAGGTGATAATTGAGGGCAATCAAAAAGTCTTAACCGCGCGGTTAGCCGATGCGGAATTTTTCTATGAATTTGATAAGCGGACTGCACTGGCGGATTTTGTTGCCAAAATGGGCAATGTGGTTTATCACAATAAATTGGGTTCACAACTGGAACGGGTAGCACGGTTAGAGCAGATTGCCGCCGCGATTGCGCCACAATTGCAAGTTGATTCAAATCTGGCAATTCAAGCTGCGCATTTGCTTAAAGCCGATTTGGTAACTGAAATGGTTGGCGAATTTCCTGAATTGCAAGGGGTGATGGGTAAATATTATGCTTTAACCAGCGGTTATAGCTTGGAAGTTGCCAATGCTATTGAAAAACATTATTATCCGCGGTTTAGCGGTGATCAATTGCCAGATACTAAATTAGCGGTGACGGTATCGCTGGCGGATAAATTGGAAACGCTGGTCGGAATTTGGGGAATTGGCTTAATTCCTACCGGTGATAAAGACCCGTATGCGTTGCGGCGGGCAGCTCTTGGTGTGGTGCGGATTTTATTGGAACATGAGCTGGATTTGAAGACTTTGCTGGAAGCTGGTTTTGCGGCGTTTGCCGGTAAAAATCTGGCAGTAACCACAGTTAGCGAATTATATCAATTTATTCTGCAACGGTTAAGTAATTATTTAACCAGCAGCGGTTCTAGTGCCAAAGCAGTGAATGCGGTAATTAGTGCACCGGAATTAGGATTTGAGACTGCCGGTGTTAAAAAACTTAGCTATATTCCGGGACTATTGCAGGCGGTTGCTTCGTTTGCCGATAACGCCGCCAATCAATCATTATTCCAAGCCAATAAGCGGATTGAAAATATCCTGAAGAAAAATGAGGCTGAAATCCGGATTCGCCCGGTTACCACCGATTTATTGTGCGAAACAGCTGAGAAAGAGTTATTCAATCTATTTAATGGCGAATATGAAGATGGTTTTGTAATCGTTGCCCATAAAGATGCCCAAAATTGGGCTGGTTACTTCACGGCATTAACCGGATTTAGTATGCCATTGGATAAATTTTTCAATGAAGTGATGGTGATGGCTGAGGATGAAGCGGTTCGGCAGAATCGCTTGAATTTATTGCGAATTTTGCATAAATATTTTAATCTGGCATGTAATTTGACCGAGCTGGCGTAATTGAAGGCTAAACCATGAAATTAATTTTATTGGATCGCGATGGGGTTATTAATCAGGACAGCGATAAATTTGTCAAAAATATTGATGAATTTGTGATGATTCCGCATAGTATTGAAGCAATTGCTAATTTATCCCAAGCTGGGTTTAAAGTAGTAGTATGTACCAATCAATCGGGTTTAGGGCGTGGGCTATTCACCATGGAAGACCTGAATGAGATGCACAGTAAACTGCACCAATTAGTTGGTGAAGCCGGTGGCAAGATTGATGCGATTGTTTATTGCCCGCACGTTCCGGAAGATGATTGTGGTTGCCGTAAACCCAAAACCGGGATGGTTGATGATATTTGCGAGCGTTTTAATTATGATGATGTTCATAATCTGATTATGATTGGCGATAGTTTGCGTGATTTGCAGATGATTGCCAAAGTTGGCGGGTTACCGATTCTGGTGAAAACCGGCAATGGTAAAAAGACCCTGGCAAAAATGGAATTACCCAGTGGCACACTGGTTTTTGACAATTTGTTGGCGGCGAGTGAATACGTGGTGGAACATTTTGCCGGAGATGATAGTGAAGCTTAAATTGACACTGGTAATGATGGTGCGCTCGATTGCGTTCTGGGTACTGGCGGCGGGAACTTTGCCGTATTTTTGTATTCAGGCGTTGCTGCTGGCATTATTGCCGCCGAAAATTCGTCATCGGATTATGATTGTAACTGCCGGTTATTATTTTTGCTGGTTATTAAGACATGTTGCGGGAGTAAAATATACCGTTAGCGGATTGGAAAATATTCCCAAAGGCCCGGGAATTTTAGCCGGAAATCATCAATCCGCGTGGGAAACCATGGCTTTAAATCGTTTTTTACCATCGTGTATCTGGATTATGAAGAAGGAAATTTTTAAGATTCCATTTTACGGTTGGGGAGTGCGCGCGATGTCAACCATTGCCATTGACCGCTCGCGGGGCGAAGATGCTTTATCGCAAGTTATCACCCAAGGCAAGCAACGCTTTATGCATGGATTTTGGATCATTATGTTCCCCGAGGGTACGCGGGTAAAGCCAAAATCACGTAAACCATTTAAGCATGGTTGCGCCAAATTGGCACAGCGGATGCAGGTGCCGATTGTTCCATTTGCCCATAATGCCGGCTATTGTTTGCCGAAAAATAGTTTTTGGTTTTACCCCGGCTCGGTAACGGTAGTTATCGGTAAACCACTGTATCCACAAGAGGG
The DNA here is from genome assembly GCA_964488065.1 of uncultured Neisseria sp. Classification (GTDB taxonomy): domain Bacteria; phylum Pseudomonadota; class Gammaproteobacteria; order Burkholderiales; family UBA11063; genus Aquella. Next base: position 6,160 of record CAZATM010000132.1, on the reverse strand, counting down.
TGAGGATGCGTCAGCGTTGACTAAGCGACTGGAAAGCTGGGTTTATACTCAATTAGACCAAATGGGATCGTGATGGCGCGTTTTTTTGTTGCTCAGCCACTAGTAGTTAATGCAATTTATGGCTTGCCGCCGGAAGTGGTGCGCCACGTACAAGTCTTGCGCTATCGGCAGGGACAGGAATTAAGCTTGTTTAACGGCGATGGTTATGATTATCTGGCGCGGATTGAAAAGCTTGAGCGCCGAGAAATTAGCGTAACCATTTTGTCGGCAACCAGAGTGGTAAATGAATCGCCGCTGGCAATTAATTTATTGGTGGCGGTGATCGCCAATGATAAAATGGATCTGCTAATTCAAAAAGCAGTTGAATTGGGTGTTGCCAAGGTTTCGCCGTTATTTAGCGAGCGCTGCCAACGGCTAAAAAGCGAACGAATGACCAATCGGATGGAACATTGGCAAAAAATAATCATCGCCGCTTGTGAGCAATCCGGACGCGCGGTTGTTCCGCAGCTTGTTGAGCCGCAGGAATTTAATTCGGCAATTTTGCAGGCAGCCGGAGTGGTAAAATGGATACTATCACCGCATCATCTATCTGCCGAATATAATTTATCACCGGAGGCGGTGACTAGTGTTGATTTAGCAGTAGGTCCGGAAGGTGGTTTTAGTGAAGAAGAAATAAAAACTGCTCACGACTGTGGGTTTAGTAGCCGGCAATTGGGTACCCGGATTTTGCGGGCTGAAACTGCCGTGATCGCGGGAATAAGTATTTTACAAGCTCAGCTAGGGGATTTTAGTAGTGTTAATAATCCAATGATTTTTAGGAGCTAATATCATGAATAAGAAAATTTTAGTAGTGTTGTGTGTGGGTATTGCTAGTGTAATCAGTGGCTGCAACGGAGGCACGACTTCTTCGCAAAATATGCCGGTTGGTGGAACTCCGTTTACCGGAACGTTCTCACCGGGAATTGGTAATTTAACTACCGGTTCGACGGTTAACATGTGTAATTATTCTCTAGGTTCTTTTGAGACACTTACTTTTACCGTTAATGAATCTGGACCAACTATTTTTCAAGATGGTTCTTTGTATCCTAATCAAAATGTTATGTCTGGTAGTTTTAATAATCCGGTTAATCAGAATAATCCATGTTTTACTGGAACGGTTACGTATTCAGGGTGTAGCTACGCACAAAGTGGGGTAGTAAAATTTAATGGTTGTTCAGTATATTTGGTTGGTAGTGGCTATCAATTTACTGCCACTTATTATTTATACACAACAAGTGGTACGTTGATACTTTCAGGGTCGGTGAATGCAACAAAATAGTGTTAAAACGGTATATAACCGGAAATTTATTCAATGGCTGAAAGATGCTTGGCATCTGGCAAAACCATATTGGAAGAGTGAGGAACGCTATGGCGCATTCGCTAAGTTAGCGGCAGTAATCGCGCTTAATTTGGCGTATGTTTACATAACGGTAGTTGCCAATGAATGGTATAACTCGTTTTATGACGCCTTGCAACGCTACGATAAAAAATCATTCATGCCGTTGGTAGTGAAATTTTGCTGGATTGCGTTTTTTAATGTATTGCTGCAACTGGTGTCATACTATATCCGCAAACATCTGGAAATTAGCTGGCGGCGCTGGCTGACCGATAAATATCTCAAAGACTGGTTGAGCCGACAATCTTACTACAAAACCCGCTTTATCAAACCAATTGATAATCCTGACCAGCGGATTAGTGAAGATATCAATTCATTCATCGGCTTGACATTGGACTTGAGTCTCGGATTGATTACTTCGTTGGTAAGCTTGTTTTCATTTGTGTTTATTTTATGGAAACTTTCCGGAGTATTGAGTTTCAATTTCATTGGACAAGGTTGGAGTATTCATGGCTATCTGGTATGGCTGGCGGTATTGTATGCGTTGGTCGGAACCTATATTACCTTCAAAATCGGTCGCCCATTGATTAAACTTAATTTCCAACAGCAGGCGTACGAAGCAGATTTTCGTTTTGGTTTGCTGCGGGTGCGTGAATACAGTGAAGATATTGCTTTTTATCAGGGTGAAGCACAGGAGAGCAGCGGTTTATCGCGACGTTTTCATAATGTAGTAGATAATTTCTTCAAAGTAGTTAAACGGACTTTGAAAATCAATGGCTTTGGTTTTGTTTATGGACAAACATCGGTAATATTTCCACTGCTAATTTGTGTTCCGCGCTATTTATCCAAAATAATTACGCTCGGGCAATTGATGCAGATTACTTCGGCTTTTGGTCGGGTACAGGATGCCTTGTCTTATTTTCTAAATGCCTATACCTCAATGGCCGGCTGGCGGGCGGTGATGGATCGGATGTATGGTTTTCAAGAGGCGGTACACAACGCCGGTGAATTAAGTGGAATTGCCAAAACTGCGGATAACCATAATTATCTGGCGGTTAGCGACTTGCGGATTAATTTGCCAAAAATGCCGCAACCACTGGTGAGTAATATTTCTTTTGAACTAAATTCCGGCGATCGGCTGTTGATACGTGGTCGTTCGGGCAGTGGTAAAACTACGTTATTGCGAACTTTGGCTGGGCTATGGCCATTTGCCAGCGGTAAAATTAGCGGTAATCCAGATAAATCCTCGTTATTTATCGCGCAAAAACCGTATATTCCAGCGATTAATCTAAAGCAGGCGATTTGTTATCCTTTAGTTGATAATTTGCCAAGTGACGAGGCGGTTAGCAAAATTATGCGGGAATGCGGGATTGCTTACTTAGGCAAACGCTTGCATGAAACTGCTGACTGGGGTAAGATGTTATCATTGGGCGAGCAGCAGCGGATTGCTTTTTGTCGGATATTGATTAACCGTCCGGATATTGTCTATATGGATGAATCAACCTCGGCGTTGGATGAGGAAATGGAACAGCATCTGTATCAGTTGTTGATTGAGCAGTTGCCAAATTCGGCGCTGATTAGTGTTGGTCATCGTAGTACCTTGCGTCAGTGGCATAATCAGGAACTTAATTTTAATGATTTGGTGAGCGTAAATGAGTGATTTTAAACAGTTAGTTAGTGAAGAAATGACCCGTTTGGATCATATTATCCGCCGTGATCTTAATTCGCGGGTGGCATTGATTAATACCGTTGGCGAATATATTATTTCTGCTGGCGGTAAGCGGATCCGTCCATTATTGACGATTTTGTGCGGACGGTTGCTGGGGAACGAACATGAGCTGCTGTATAAAATGGCGGCAATGGTTGAATACATTCACACCGCGACTTTACTTCACGATGACGTGGTTGACGAATCGGGTCTGCGCCGCGGGCGACCAACTTCCAATGCGGTTTTTGGCAATGCTGCCAGCGTGTTGGTTGGTGATTTTATCTATACCCGTGCCTTTCAGATGATGGTTACCAGTGATTCGCTGCGGGTTTTAAAAATCATGGCCGATAGCACCAACGTGATTTCTGAAGGCGAAGTATGGCAGTTGCTCAATATCGGACGCAATGATTTGAGTGAGGAAGAATATTTCAAGGTAATTGAAAGTAAAACTGCTAAATTGTTTGAAGCTGGCGCGCGGGTGGCGGCAATAGTCAGTAACGCAACGACTCAGGAAGAAGAAGCCTTGGCACAATATGCAATTGGGCTGGGAACCGCGTTTCAGATTGTTGATGATATTCTTGATTATCAAAGCAGTGCCGAGGAAATGGGTAAAAATGTCGGCGACGATTTACAGGAGGGTAAAGTTACCCTGCCGCTAATTTATATTTTAGCCAATGGAACCGCTGCTGAACAGGAATTAATTAAATCAGCAATTGATAACCCTAAAGATGCGGATATTACCAAAATAGTTGCAGTGGTTAAATCTGGGGAAGCGTTAAATTACTGTCGGCAAATTGCGCTTAAATATGTTGAACGCGCAAAAAAACAACTGGCAATTTTTGCTGATAGCCCATATAAAGAGGCGTTGTTGCAAATTTTAGCGATGAGCGTTGAACGGATAAAATAATGCCATGATACTATTAAAAATGGTATTTTCCAATTTTTATTGGGAAGTGTCTTTATCGCTCATATTTAAGAAAAGACCTCCAACAATAATGTTGGAGGTCTTTTCTTAAAGTGTATCAAATATTATTAGAGTATCCTAAAATGTTGGGATTGCGACCGCATATGCAGGATCCCACTCTGAATTAGGTGCTGGCGTTATGCTGCAAGAGGACATAATTCCTGTTGTCGAATTAACAGAACACAAGAATACGCCATCACTTGAGCCACCGCCCGCTGATGCAACATATCCAAAAACTTTACTACCTATCGAACCAATTGCAATACCCGTAGGCGCCGCAGAATTTAATAGATCAGTGGTGCCATTACAATTGGCGGCAATTGCAGGATTAGCTAATGAGGCAACATTACATTGATTAACCGTATTATATTGACCCAAATATAAATAATTATTCGCATTAAAGGTATATTGTGCCATTGAATAAACAGTGAAAAGTCCCGTGCCACCAAAAGGATCTGCTGTGGTGCAGTTATTAAAAGTACCATCATTGGCAACTTGACAGGTAGTTAATCCATATGAATTACCAATATAAGCATAAAGAGTACTATTTAAATTAGCAAAGCTAACGGCGACCGGGCCTGGCATTAACTGATACCATGCTTGAATCGGTAATCCAGTGGTTGCTCCAGTATCAACACAAGTATTCAAAGAGCCATCGTTCTTAATGTCGCAGGTATAAATTTTTCCGTCAGTGGCAGCATTATTTGTTAAATATAACCGTTGAATACCATTTACTGTAACCACAGACACGCCATACAATAATGAAATATCTAAACCTGCGGTATTTAACGGTGTGGCTCCCGATTGACAACCAGTCAAATTTCCATTTGCGTTTAAGTTACAGTAATATAATCCATCACCTCCATTGGTGGTTATGTAAGCATATTTATTGGAGTTAATCTCTGCGAAAGTAAGCTGTTGCATTACACCAGTAACAGCCGTGGCCGTTGCGGAGCAAGAAGTAAATGCACCAGTAGTACTGTTTATTTGGCATTGCCAGACCTGTCTTGGGCTTTCACCGCTATTACCTACTATGTATGCATAGCTTGGTGGTAATGCAATTGTTACCGGCGCGCTACCATTCTGATATCCAGTTGCGCTACCGGTTACGGTAAGTGCGGTACCACCAGAGCCTGTAGCGGCACACAAATCACCGCCATCCTGAGTATAACATGTTGTGTCTGGATTAGTGATGGTACAACTTGCCGTTGACGCAAATGGTGCACCACCCGGACCAGAGCCAAATCCATATGCGTTTGCAGAGATTGGTGCAATAGTGAATGTCACTGTTACAGGTGAAGACACTGCAGCTGGGATTGATGCTGAGATTCCGGCGCATGTGCCACCTGCAACTGGAGCTTGGCTTGCTGTTACAGTTAATTGTGGCAATGGGGGCGGTCCCGAAGTAGGACTAACCGTCGGACTAGGAGTCGGCGTTGGCGTTGGCGTTGGTGTCGGAACTGGCAAGGGATTAACATTCTGACTGGTTCCACCGGTACTAGTCTCAGTTTGACCACTTGGATTTTGTGCGGTTACCAAAACTGCATTAGTTGTCGGTGCTACACTGGTATTGATTAGCTCATAAGTAACTTTGATTACTCGTTGACCATTGAGTAATTCATCAGCTACAGTAACTCTAACATTCGGACTGGAGCTGGTCAGCTTGATTTGTGAAGCCGTTAGGTCACCGATGTTGTAAAGATAACCATATTGAACCGGATTAGTTTGCGTTAAATAAACCTGATTCGGGGTCAATTGTAAGTTGATGTTATTACCTTGGGTTGTCAGTGTATAGGTTGCTGTACTGATATTACCAGTAGTGCTTGTTTCCAGACTCTTCAAGTTTAGTTTGCTGGCTAAAGTGTTTAAAGCACTGCCCACTAAACCTTGATTAGAAACCTGAACTTTAAATTTCTGACTGAGATTAACACCTTGTGGAATCGGTAATGAGATTTCAACTACATCACCCATACTTAACGCTGGTTTACCGGCACCAGAATTGCCGCTAATTACTTCCTGATCAGGAATAACATTGCCACTCTCATCTACCAGTTGAACGGTATTGATATTACCGACATTCGGTGATTGAACAACTGCGGTTACCAGAATGAAC
>CAZATM010000131.1:0-16175 GCA_964488065.1 uncultured Neisseria sp. | reverse complement strand
ACGGTGTATCGATCGCAAAATCCGCACGGACAATGGTGGCTTTATTATTTAGACCATAAAAGACTGCCGGATCATCCTGCAACCGCATATTGGTACGTAGGCGATTATTAAATACGGTTGAAATCAAGACCATATCCGACTCATTGCTGGTTTCTTTTTGAATCAGACTCGCCATTGTCAACAATTGATATGGAGTTTGGTACATCGTATTATTATTTTTACTCTGCCAGGCACTAGTCAATTTATTTTGCATTAGATTGTAAGCATTATGCAAAACCTCAAGATCACTTTGGCCGGGCGCTACAAAATAGGTTGATGGATAAAGGAGTCCCTCCATCCGTGGCGAATTAATTTTTAAAGCTGCCAAAATTTGCGACTCACTCATGGACGTAGTTAGATGGGTTAATTCCGACTCACTATCCAGACTTGCACGAATCTGGCGAAAATTCCATCCCTCAAGAATGGTAACACTAATTTCATCTGGGTGTCCGTTAGTGATTCGTTCAATAATATCCCATAATGACATTGGATGATTAAGGATATACATTCCGGCAATAACTTTTTTATCTTTGCCTTGCAGCCGAGCCAGTAACACCAACAATCGCGGCGAAGAAATAACTCCAGCGCTTTCCAACTGATTAGCAACTTTATGTAAAGATTGGTGCCGTCCGATAACCAAAGAATAGCGTTGATTGGGTATTTGATGGGGTGCAAAAACCACATAACCCCAAAATACCACTATTACCAGAAATACCACCAAGCTGGTTTTGATCAGCCAATGTGAAGATTTAGGCGCTGCCTTTGCCATAAATAACCTTTTTACAAAAATATAACCTCGATTTTATCATAATCTGCTAAATGGTAATATTTTGTTATCGCACTCCAAGAATGGATATTTAGAATATAAATGCCGATGGTTGTCGACATATGCCAAGCAATTTATTCACGATGTTGAGAATGCAAAAAAACAATAGCCGACAAAAGTTGTTTGACATTCGTTATTCAATAATCAAAATTTCTGTTACAATAAACCCCTGTTAAGTATCGGCTATTTCAAATCGTTACTAAATATAAACGACAACCAAATATAACACTTCAATTCTGATAATGAGATTGTGAACTATGTCTAAAAAAATTTTAATCAGCAGCTGCCTGATTGGCGAAAATGTCCGCTTTGACGGAAAAAATAAATTTATTAATCACTCGATCATTGAGCAATGGCAACAAGAAAAGTGCTTAATTGCGGTTTGTCCGGAGGTCGCTGGTGGGTTGGGCGTGCCCCGCGAACCCTGTGAAATTATTGACGGTAGCGGAATACAAGTACTACGGCAACAAGCACGGGTAGTATCCAAATCAGGATTTGACCACACCGATAATTTCATTTCCGGAGCAAATTTTGCCTTAGAATTGGCACAGCAACACTCAATCAAAATGGCAATTCTCAAAAAAAATAGTCCATCTTGCGGCAATCACCAGATTTATGATGGAACTTTCAGCGGCACTGCCATTGCTGGTGCAGGGGTAGCCGCCGCGTTATTGCAGGAAAACGGAATTTGTGTATTTAATGAAACCGAGTTGGAACAAGCCAAACAGTATTATGCTCAACTAGCAGAATAAAAGCGCTGTATTAGTCGACAAGGAGAAATTTACATGAAAAAATCAAATTTATTACATTTAGCAGTAGCTTTCTCTACTCTAACATTGCTTGTTGCATGCAGTAGTGGTAGCTCAACCGAAAATAATTCACCGGTTTATGCTACAGTCGCGATTCCTGCTACTACCTATCCCGATGGCGATTCCAGTAAGTTTGCCGTTTATACCAGCGCCGGAAATGGAATTAAAACTTTAACTGAAATAGATACCGGTTCGGATTTATATCTTATCGAATCCAGTTATGCCGGAAACAATATCCGCTATACCGGCGAAAGTATGACTTTGCTTTATGATCATGGACAAGTTAAACGCAGTGGTTTGGTTGGCTATACGTCAGTTAATTTTCTCTCTGAAAGTGGTGCAACTATAATTAGCACCACTACCAATCAAGTTCCAGTATTGGTAGTTCCAGATGGGGTTATCAGCAATGACCCAAGCCATAATCACGCGATTATGGGGATGCGCATGGATGGCAATGTTTCAGCTCGTCTATTCTTGCCTTATCCTTATAACCAAATGTTTATGATGGATATGCCACACAGTAAGCTGGTTTTTGGTAATTTTAGCTTGCTTCAAATGGAGAGTTTCGGTTTCATTCAAGCGCCGGAAAGTGCCTGTAATACTTATAGCGTACAGTCAATTTCAACCAATAAGTGCTGGAATGATATGCACTTGCCGATTAAATATATTGCCACGCACAACGGTGCGCAAACTGAATCGACAATTGATACATTGTTTGATAGCGGTGCATCTACCAGCTTCCAGTTAAGCCCATTACCGAATTGGTTAGCCGTTAGCGTCGAAAGTAATGTTAAAAATCCGATTAGCGCAATTGCTACAACCACCGCTGGTCTAATGGAATTACCACTAACGATTCCAGCCGCTGGTTACGATACTAGTTACAATGGTTATATAGTTAATGCCGGTAATAATCTATTTAATTATTACCAAGTACTATACAATCAAACCAATGGTCAGGTTGGTTTAAATCGGATTGCCAATCCAGAAACCACTACCATTCCGCTAGTTTATAAATTGCGAGGTGAATCAATGGGCTTGCACATGCCGTTATTGGTCGGCAAAAATCCAATTTATGCCGGAGTTGATACTGGTTCGGTTGGCTTGCGGGTATTGGAAAGTGCCATTCCAGATAAAACTGGAATAACCATCTCCAGCGAAAGCGAAAGCTATAGCTATCAAGATGGTGTCAGCCTTAACGGGGTGGTAGCGAGTGCACCGATCACCATTGGCGGCGTAACTGAAACCATCAAATTCATGGTAATTACCCAGGTTAGTTGTTTGCCGCAGAAACCAGATTGTCCTAAAAATGCCTTTAGTGCCAGCGGACGGGCGGGGTTGGCTGGAATTAGTCTCTACATTGGCGGCAGTACCCATGGGGTGTGGAATCCACTCTCGCAATTACCGGGGAAACTGGCGAATGGCTTTTACCTGAATGGTAATTCCGATTATCCGGGATTAACCCTCGGCTTAAATAGTAGTAATAAGGCTGGATTTGATCATGTTGATTTAACCGCTATCCCGCAGCCAACGACCAATCCAGCACCCTACAAACTGTGGGATGTGAATTTGCCAGCAACGGTTGAATACCGCTCTAAAGATGATACGCGTCCGATAACCACGAATGGTCTGGCTTTATACGACACCGGAACGGCAGCCTATACCATTTATAATGTTGACCCTGCCGAATCAGGTGTTTTCCCGGCTGGAAAAACCATCAATCAAAAACAGGCTCTCAATGGCAGTAAGCGCTTTGATTGGTCATTTACAACGGGGGATAATTACTACATCAATTCAGCGGTAAAAGTTAGTGAATCATTCTCGTTAATGGTTAATACTGGGAATATTCCATTTATCACTTATGATATTTTGTACGATGTGGAAAGCGGTAAAATGGGTTTTCGAGCTCATTGATAAAGTTATCTTAGCTATTTTGTAAATAATCCCCAGCTTAAGCTGGGGATTTTAGTTATAAAATCTCAACGATTATGGCATATTTAGAATCAAATTGAGCATATTTTTGGGGATTTCCGCATTCACTAGGGTTGCGCGCACTTCTTCCGTAGCACTGCTATGCAATGATATATTTTGGTTTATGCTAATCAAAAGCGCCCATACAAATATCGGGTTTACATGTTCACGATTAGTTTTTTGATAGTATATTCTAAACAAATCAATAAAATATGATCGCAGCGATTCTACAGCCGGTTTAAACCGGGTCTTTACATTGGTACAAGTTCCAGTAATAAGTTCTTGAAAAAATAAATTGGTACTACTCACCCCTCGGGCGGAAGTAAACCAAGTGTAAAATTTATCCACTACTGCTTTGATTAAGTCTTCCAACTCACCAACGGTCTTATCATCCAATGAATCAATTTTTATATCATCAAACCAATTTACCATTAAGTCAGAAACATAGCTAACCACTTCGAGATAATATTGAGCTTTCCCACCAAAATAATATGATATCAATGCACTATTCAAACCACTATATTCACTAATTTGCTTGGTAGTTACCGAGTTATAACCATATTTACCAAATAACTCCAGACCACATTCTAATAGCTGGTTAATTGTTGTTATTTTATCTCTATTTTCACCCATTATTGATTTCACCCTCATTATAATCTATTTGCCTTTATGTTACCTTATTCTACATATTCAAATTCTCTTAAATTACGCCTTAATAATTTCAGTTCAGATACCCACCACCTATTAAGCCAAGCTAACTATTTGAATAACCATGTATTTTAATACAAATTACTATTCCACACAAAAGCATATTTAATTAATTAATCACATGATTAATTAACAAAAACATGGCTAACAAACTATTTCTATTTGAGTTAACTGTTAAAATATGTCCCTAATAAACAATTATAAAATACAGATTAAATTTAAAAACAATCAACTTGTCAATCACAATAGAAACAAAATGCAACAAACATTCACCATGCCTTTAGTATTGTTGACCAACATTTCAACACCATCGCCTGCGACAAAAGTAATAATTATAAAAAGCACTCTTATCTCTCAAATAACAGATCGCTTTCACTCCATATATTATTAGGAGAAAGTAATGAAAATTTATTTCAAATACTTAATTATAACTGCTGGTTTGCTAACTTTAGTTGCCTGTGGCGGCTCAAACAATTGTTCACCTAATGCCAATAATGGCGATGTTGAAACCTTACAGATTATTGCTCCCAAGAATATCTATAGCACGTCGAGCAATACTACCGGTTTGATCGTAATTAAAAATCCAACTACGCTCCCTATTCAAAATATTCACTATAAATTGCAAAATCAGGTCGGCAGCGGCTCATCCGCAACCATTGATAGTGCCAGCGCGGCTAATTGCACCGTGGTTGCAGCAAATAGCCAGTGTGTAGTTAAAATAAATATTCCAGCCGGGGCGATTGCCGGTAGTTTTGGTATAGTCCTAAATAATGATAGCTCGGTGACCGCTAAACAATCACAAGCCAGCGCCCTGAGTTTCGGGACACAAATAGGGATTGAGCAAGCGGCTTACAATAGTATCAGTGGTGCGGATGGAATAACCACCAATTATTATCATACGGTTATCGCCGGAACACCATATATTCTGGTTAATGGAATCGTTAGCTCAAACAATGCCGGTAATTTCAACTCAATTGTACTAGTTAGTCAAAATGGTACGGCGATTCCCAACCAGCAACTGATTAGTGGCACGGTTAGCAGCAGCCAAGGATCAACCTTTAGCATCTTATTGCCGGTGCCTACCGCATCTGGTTCAACCCAAACTATTAAAATTCAAACCCAACAGCTTGCCGCCAATGGAGAGGTTCTTGTTGTCGCAAATGGAGCCAGTAGCACAGTGACGACCACCAGCAGCAGTGGAATTGCTGAGATGCTCCCGAATGCAGTTTATCTAACCGCAAATCATCCGGAACAGTTTGTCACTTTTAGTAACACTGGAGATATTAATGCAGCATTACAACAATTAACTACCACCAACCCTAATATTGAGGTAGTGTTTACTCCGACCAGCTTGACCAGCGGTGCAACCACTACCGCAACCTTAAAATTAAAAAGCACCGCAGGAACCACAACTAGTGGTGCTATGGAACTTAAATATAATGATGGGCAAGAAGAGAAAACTACTGCCGGAGTTGCCAACCAAAACATTGTTCCGCAGCCAACCCCGACCCCAAGTCCGACTCCAACGACTAGTCCAAATCCACCGCCAATTCCGCCAGCCCCAACCGCAGGTTTGACTACGAATTTTGCACCGAATAATGATTTCTATACCACTACGGCAACCGGAACAGTGAGCCGCCAACTGACTATAACCAATAATGGCTCGACTAGTGAGAATAATTTTGTTTTAACCTTACCGGCTAATTTTACCATTGGTGCAGGCAACAGCAATAGTTGTACGGTAACCAACCCAAACACTCCAGCAATGCTACGCGACACGTTGGCGGCAAATACTGGTAGCTGCACAATAACAGTTACCTATAATCATAATCAAACAACTAATGGTAACGCGGGCATTATTATCAATTATGATTACAACAATGGAACCGCGGCACCAATCCCAGCAACCGCCGCAGTTAATTACCGGGTTACCCAATCGACTGCCAATTTAAGTCTATCTCCGAATAGCCCACAAAACTATGGTTCAATTGTCAGTAATAATACGCAAACTAGTAATGTAATTAGCTATACACTAACCAATAGCGGCGATGAGACTGCAACCAATCTAGGGTTTAACTTTGGAGGTGACGATAGCTCTTTATTTCATGAAACAGGCGGTAGCTGTACCTCCGGTGGTATCCTATCAAATGTCTCAGGAAGTAATACCTGTACCATTGCTACTCAATTTGGTCCGGCACCGAATGGTAGCGCTGGGGCTAAGAGCGCTACTTTTTATGTTGATTATAATCCTTATACAAATGGAGCGACAGTTAGTACCGTCGATATCGCACTGAGTGGAACAGTTACCGCAGCACCAACAGCAACCTTCTCTAGCAACATAAGCGCTAATACGTTCGTAAATGGTGGCAGCGGTACCAGCGGCAGCCCATATAGCGGTTATATAAATAATCCCTATACCCTAAGTGTTACCTATACCAATACCTCAGCCATAACAGCCACCAATTTCACCACTACGCTCGGAACTTTGCCAACAGGCTGGGGTTTAACTACTCATGGTTGTGATGGTAATCAGGGCGTCATGGCACAAAATGCAAGCTGTACGGATATATATACTCTGAATGGTATTAGCGCCACCAATTATGATCTAAACTTAGGCAGCCTCGTGACCGCTAGTTGGACAGATAGTAGTGGTAGTTATAATAATCAGACGATATCTGGTGCAACTATAGTTTATACTAGCTTAACTACTCCAACACCAGGAGCGATAATCAAAGTTCAAGCAGTAGGTAAAAATGGTTTTTATTCTGGAAATAATAATGGTGTGAACTTGAATGTAGCATTAGCCTTTCCGTACAATGCAGCAAGTCAAACATCTGCGACAGTGACCCTTACCTATCAAAACTATACTACCGTCGATGGTGATGCTACAAATTTTTCAACTACTTTTAATCCGTTACCGTCAGGTTGGGCACTAATCACCCACGGGTGCAATAATGTTACCCTACAAGCAAATAGAGCTAACTATTGTATTGATACCTACACCTTTAGCTCGTATGGTGCTGAGAGTGGATTGTTAAAACAAGTTAATGGTGTCTATCCGACCAACATTATTGCTGATAATATTAAACAAAGCTGGGATGAGGATAGCATTCATTTTGCCAATCAACCAACAGTGCTGCCAGCAAGTTACAAAAATCAAATCATTTATGTTAATTATTTTCTGAAGATATTTGTAACTGACGCAACCACAACCGGACAGTTATCGACAAACATAGGCGGCAATGACGCGATTAGTAATGCTGATTTAATGTGCGCCAATGATCGCAATAAGCCAGCCGATGGCTATATCTATAAAGCGATATTGACAACTAGCACCGATAATTTAACTACCCCAACACTAGGTAAAGATCGTTATGTGTGTAAATCGGTAACCTGTGCAGATGGAGGTGAGCAGTCTTTTGACTGGGTATTGTTAGCAGAGAGTGTCAATTATCGGACGAGTGATACCTCGGTAGCGACCACTACTATAGGGGTAAGCGCAGCTAATTATGGCTACCTGACTGGAATAATAGCTAGATTTTCACCAACTAATATGAATGTTTGGACTGGTTTTTCTTTCGTAGCTGACTCTTGGATGAGCGCCCCTTATAACTCTACAATTACAGACCCAGGAGGAAGCTGTAATAATTGGACATCGGCTGGCAGTGCGCTGTATGGAACAGATGGTCATGCCGATAGCGGTGGTTATAACTCAATTGCTATTGAAACCGTTACATGTGATGTGAGCCAGCACCTCTACTGTGCCCAGCAAGTTGCAACCAAGTAAATTTTCGTGACCAACACCACTACAGTGGAAATATTGTGGCAACTGGCGGAAAAAGCACCGCTGCAGTATCCGCCAATGCTATTTGTAATAACGATAGCGCCCGACCAAACTCAGGTGCATACAAGGCGTTGTTGGTAACCTCCACTCGCTATAACGATGGCAATGGAACCAGCAGTGATTGGCCGCTTAAAGCGGGCGCTAGTTATTACAATATGGTTGGCCTGTTGTCATTTACAGCACTAGGTAATGGTCTTCCGCCAAATACATTCTCCAACGTTATAGACCCTAGCTCCGCATATGTTGTATGGACCGGAGCCGGTGTTATAGAAGATGCCACGGTATCATGGACTCAGCCTGCAAATGTAGGAGAAATATGCAGTGATTGGACAGGTGATGGAACAAACATGACTAACTCAGCAATAGCTGGAGCCCCACAGAATAACAGTAGTGCGACTTGGAATTACAATGGCGGAAGCGGATCAACATGTACTGACAATATCCCGTTATATTGTGTCCAGCAATAATTTTATCCGGCAGTCGCGGATTTCTTCCTGCGACTGCCCTTGAGTGGTGTCACTCCAGCGATGCCGGGCTAAATCCGGCATCACTGACACATCAATCAGGCTCGACATGACAATAGCATATTATATTCCTAGCATAATTTCTGTCATCCCGGGAATTGCCATGAAATCCACATCGACTAAAATAAAACCAATAGTTTTAAGGATCAGCTACCGAAAAAAATGCCAACTCTAGATTCAACTGATTTTTCGAGGATAATGCCAAAATACTGGCTGAAACCAATCTACTTGAGCTAATATGAAAAAACTCCCGATATATATCGCCGGAATCACCGAAATAATTACCGAACAATACGTCTATATTGATGAGACCAGACATATTTACAATTTTATCAATAACTGGACATATTATTTTCTTTTCCGTCTACGTCGTTTTTGTGAATTATTGCTGATCGACACTTTAAAGCAGGCTTTTTCCGGACAGCGCAAATTATTTAACGGCTTGTTTCTTGAACATAATTGGAATTGGGATACCTCGTACCCTGTGCTGGGTCTTAGGCCTTATTTTTACCGAGGGGGATTTGTCCTACGGATGAGCTGGGTTCTAAGATCTATAGTTTCATGGATGATTATTACTAACAATATCAAACTGATGGTGTTGTCTCTTTTTTAGAGGACATTATATAAAAACCACCGTTATGTTAACGGCAGTTTTCAATTATATTAACTACAGTACCGCTTTTTAACGACCGGAATTAGTAACTTCCTGCGCCATAAATGCAATCTCATTTTCCAGCGCAGCGAAATCCGCCAATTTCCATTCCCAATTCGGCGCACCTACTGTACCAGGAGTATTTAAGCGCGAACTCTCATCCAAGCCCAACACATCTTGCACCGGCAAAATCGCAAACTCGGCTTTGGTTTGTAAAACATAATGCAGCATGGCATTCTTAATTCCGGCATCATCAGTGTGGAAGAATTCCCGCAAATGATGCCGTTCTTCATCTGTTACACCCTGATACCAGCCAATTAGAGTACTATTATCATGAGTACCGGTATACATAATGGTGTTTACCGCTTCAGTAAGTTTGCTGTTATCTTTTAACGGATCAAAAATAAATTGGAAAATCTTCATGCCTTTGAGATTATAATGATCACGTAATTCCAATACTTCAGGACGCAAATCACCTAAATCCTCCGCCACGATATTGATTCCCGGTAATTCGCGATAAATGGTATCAAATAACGCATAGCCCGGCGCTTCAACCCATTCACCTTCAACCGCAGTAGGACAGGATGCCGGGATTTTCCAATAGGTATCAAAAGCTCTAAAATGATCAATGCGAATGATATCAAAAGCCGCGGCATTACCACCCAGCCGTTCAATCCAGAATTTAAACCCGCTTTGTTGCAGCGCTTCCCAGTTATAAATCGGATTACCCCAACGCTGCCCGGTAACCGAAAAATAATCCGGCGGAACCCCGGCAATAAAGGTCGGCTGCTGGTTTTCATCGAGCAAAAACATCTCCTGATTAGCCCACACATCCAACGAATCCATCCCGATATAAATTGGGATATCCCCCATTAACTGAATACCTTTGTTATTAGCATAGGCTTTGAGTTTAAACCATTGGCGATAAAAAATAAACTGCAAAAACATCTCATAGGAAATTTGTTCAGCAAACGGCATCAAATCCAATTTACCATCTTTAATCCAATCCTTGTGTTCTTGCGGCCAGTCAGTCCAAATCCGTAACCCATTGGTTTTTTTCAAAGTTAGAAATACGGCATAATTTTTTAACCATGGCGTATTATCGACAAATTCATGATATTCCTGATGCAAGGATTCACCGGCTTGAAAGTTTGTATACGCATGGCGTAAAAAATCTTCCTTATGCTTACGAACCGCTTGATAATCAACTTTAGTAGCAGCTTCATCGAATACTGCGCTTTCTGCCGAATCAAGTAGGCCATCAGCGACCAATTCATCTAAACTAATATACAATTCATCCCCTGCGAAGGACGAATAGGCTTGATACGGTGAATTACCAAATCCCAGCGGATTTAACGGCAGCACCTGCCAAATTTTCATCTGCATTTGCTCAAGAATATCAATAAATTTATATGCTTCAGCTCCGAAATCACCAACTCCATAACGCGATGGCAATGATGCCACCGGCAATAACATTCCTGCACTGCGCATGCTCTCTCCTAATCAAAATTATTGTATTGAATTTATAGACCCAATCCAGCTAAAATAGCTGGCTCCATATAAAAAAGGCTGACTATTCAAATGAATAATCAGCCAGAATTTTTAATTAATTATTATCAATTTCAATTTTCCAGATATCACGATTATATTCGGCAATCGTCCGATCCGAACTAAAATAACCGGCTTTGGCAATATTTACCAATGCCATTTTATTCCAATGCTCGCTGCTTTCGTAGTCATTAAACATCCGATCTTTGGTCGCAATATACTCAACCAGATCAATTAAAGTCATATACCAGTCTTTGGTAATGATTTCATGATGTAGTTGATCCAGATGCGATTTTATTCCTACGGTCTGCATTTCCGGTGAATTAATAAAATCTACTGCCCGCTTGATAATTGGATTGTAGTTGTAATAGTCCCACGAATGATAACCATTATTGCGATACAAATCAATAATCGTCTGGCTGTCTTTACCAAAAGTATAGATATTTTCATTACCGACCAATTCAGCAATTTCAACGTTGGCACCATCCATGGTTCCGACAGTAATCGCACCGTTTAGCATAAATTTCATGTTGCCGGTACCACTGGCTTCTTTGGATGCCAGTGAAATTTGCTCGGAAACATCTGCGGCTGGAATCAATTTTTCTGCTACCGTCACATTGTAATTTTCAACAAACACCACCCTGATATGCTCACGCGCCACCGGATCATTATTGATTAATTGCTGTAAACACAGAATTAAATGAATTACATGCTTGGCAATGGTATAAGCCGGAGCTGCTTTACCACCAAAAATAAAGGTAATCGGACGTAACGGGAAACGTCCTTCCTTGATTTCAAGATATTTGTGAATTACATATAAGGCATTCATTTGCTGACGTTTATATTCATGAATCCGCTTAACCTGAACATCAAAAATCGACTCGGCAGAAATTTCAACACCTGCATAATCACGGATAAAATTAACAAACTGCTGTTTCTTAGCTTGTTTGATTTCACGCAGGTGATTTAATACTTGATGATCGTCCTTGTACGCGAGCAACTTCTCCAGCTCGGAAGCATCAAATTTAAAATTATTACCAATCAATTGCACCAGATAATTGGTCAACTGAGTATTACATTGCATAATCCAGCGGCGGAAGGTAATTCCGTTGGTTTTGTTGTTAAATTTGCCGGGATATAAATCATTAAACTGTTTCAATTCACTATTTTTGAGAATCTCGGTGTGCAGTGCCGCCACGCCATTGACGCTAAAGCTATAATGAATGTCAATCCGCGCCATGTGTACACGGTTATTGCCATCAATAATCACAATATCCGGATTGTCGCCATATTGCGCCCGTACACCCATATCCAAATATTTGATAACATTAATAATTGAAGCCGGCACTACGCGCTCCAAATAATCCAACGGCCATTTTTCCAATGCTTCGGCTAAAATGGTATGATTAGTATAAGCAGTAGTCCGTTTAACAATCAAGGTAGCTTCTTCAATTGACATACCGGTACGGGTAATCAGTTGGCGAATTAATTCCGGAATCACCAGCGTCGGATGGGTATCATTAATTTGAATAACCACATGTTTATCTAATTGATGGTAACTATATCCACCGCGATCCAAATCATCAAAAATCAGATTAACGGCATTGCTAACCATGAAGTATTGTTGGAAAATTCTAAGCAAATGCCCCGCCTGATCGCTGTCATCCGGGTATAAGAACAAAGTTAAATTATGGATAACATCATTTTTATCAAAAGCAATCCCGTTTTGTAGTTGTTCGGTATTAACATTTTCGACATCAAACAAACTTAGTTTATTAATGGCACCACGATAGCCAACCACATCAAAATCATATAAGCGTGAACGGATTGAAAAATCGCGGAATTGAATTTCATAACTGGTATCGGTTTTTTCTAGCCAACTCTCATTTTCAATCCATGGATTTGGTTCTTCACTTTGGCTATTATTGGTAAATTTTTGTTTAAACAAACCATAATGGTAATTTAAACTGATCCCACGGCCGGGAATCCCCAAAGTTGAAAATGAATCAATAAAACACGCCGCCAACCGTCCCAAACCACCATTTCCCAACGATGGTTCCGGCTCGATTTCTTCCAGCACGCTTAGTTGTTTGCCGCAAGATTGCAGCATATCATTAACATCATGATAAACCCCAAGGTTAATCAAATTATTTGATAACATTTTCCCAATCAAGAATTCGCTGGAAATATAATAAATTTTGCGGCTACCATCCAAACTTGGACGAGCATTAATTTGTTCGCGGACATATTCCAGCAATGCTTCGTAAACCGCCCGATCAGAAGCGGTACCGATATCACCATTCAATTTTGTTTCAAGTATAGTTTTTATTAATTCTTTATTATCCATTGTACTTTCTTTATAAACACTGGTTTCCACACCATTATTATAGTGCTTCCATCATTAACAACGACCATTCCAATTAAATAAATGGTCATCAACTATTTCAGCCAATTACTTGCTGATATAATTGATAATATTTAGCTGCCGAACTATCCCAGCCCAAAGACTGCTGCATGGTATATTTCTGCACCTTTTTCCAATCGGCTTTGCGCTCATATAACGCAAATGCCCGTTTTACCGCCGCAGTAAATCCCACGACATTAAAATCGTCAAAAACAAATCCGCTGGCACTGCCATCGGCCAGGTTTTCCAATGAACAATCTACCACGGTATCAGCCAAACCGCCAACTTTACGCACCAATGGCAAGGTACCATAGTGTAATCCATACAGCTGCGTCAACCCGCACGGTTCAAAACGCGATGGCACCATAATTACATCGCTGCCGGCAACAATCCGGTGTGCATGATTTTCGTCATAACCAAGTTGAACGGCAAAAGATGCCGGATATTGTGCCGCCAATTCCTTAAAACCACGTTCTAATTCAGCATCACCACTACCAAGAATAACGACTTGACCACCACGTGAAATTATTTCTCCAGCACCAGCTAAGACCAAATTGAGCCCCTTTTGTTCAGTTAAGCGGCTGACAATCGCAAACAACGGTTTCTCGGCTTGAACTTCAAGCCCGGAATACTCCTGTAGCGCCATTTTACATTTAGCTTTGCCAGTCATATTGCGGATAGTATAATTTGCCGTCAATAATTTGTCAGCACTTGGACTCCACACCTCAAGGTCAATTCCATTCAAAATCCCAACCAAATCTTGGCTTCGTGATTGCAATAAACCATTTAAACCACAACCCTGCTCATCACCCTGAATTTCATGGGCATAGCTCGGACTCACTGTAGTAATTTTGTCGGAAAAATATAATCCGGCTTTTAAGAATGACACCTGATTGTGAAATTCAATCCCGTGCATATTAAAAAACCATTCCGGCAACTGCAGCTCACCAAATACATGCGGCGGGAACACCCCCTGATATGCTAAATTATGTACCGTAAAAACGCTACCGGCAAGTTTATGCCCACGGCGAATCTCTTCGGCTTTCAGATACACGGACGCCAATCCAGCATGCCAATCATGTCCATGAATCAATTCCGCACGCCAATGTGGATCAAGATTATCCGCTAATTTCATTGCCAAAAACCCGAGCAAGGCAAAGCGACGATAATTGTCGGTATATGCCTGATTATTGCTATCGGCATATGGGTTTCCTAGACGATCAAATAATTCCGGCGCATCAATGATATATAATTCTATACCATTTTCCAGCTTGGTAAAATAAAGATTTACGCTGGCAGCACCAAACATGGCACCCAATTCTGCAACCAGATATTTATCGCCATTAAGATTCATAAATGCCGGAAATCCAGGAACTAATACCCGGCTCTCACAATCAAAATTATTCAATGCCAACGGCAAAGCTCCGGCAACATCGGCTAATCCACCGGTTTTTAAAACTGGAAATAATTCACTACATACATGCAAAACCCGCATCTTAATTCCTATTCAATTCAAAACTAAATGCAACTACCACTGTGGTAGTTGCACCATAAAACGACTATGACTAAAGATTTTCGAGCATCGTTCGGGTAACCAGAACAATACCGTTTTCGGTTCTAAAGAACCGTTTGGCATCCAATTCCGGGTTTTCGCCAATGACTGTTCCGGCAGGAATTGAACAACCATGATCAATCACCACCCGATGCAAGCGACAACCTTCACCGATCTTAACATCCGGCAAAATTACTGCCTGTTCCAAAACACAATATGATGATACTTCAACACTGGAGAACATTACCGTATTGGAAATAAACGAACCACAGACAATACAGCCACCAGAGACCAGCGTATTTTGGACTACCCCGTTAACACCATTATTATCCGGCACAAATTTAGCCGATGGTAATTGCTGTTGGTAAGTCCAAATTGGCCAATCGTTATCATACAAATTCAATTCCGGCATATTTGACGCCAAATCCATATTTGCCGACCAGAATGAGTCAACTGTCCCCACATCACGCCAGTACGGTTCTTTACCCGGAATATTTGGCACACATGACATACTGAATGGATGAGCAAACGCCCGTCCCTCGCTCACCACTCGCGGAATAATATCTTTACCGAAATCGTGGCTGGAGTTAGGATTAGCAATATCTTCATCCAATAATTGATATAAGTATTGGGCATTGAAAATATAAATCCCCATACTTGCTAACGACACATCCGGATTGCCTGGAATAGTTGGCGGATCTTTAGGTTTTTCAACAAAACTGGTAATTTTACGGTCACTCTCAATACCCATCACCCCAAACGCAAATGCTTCTTCACGTGGAACTTCAATACAACCAACGGTACAACCTTGACCATGACGGACGTGGTCTTGCAACATAATTGAATAGTCCATTTTATAGACATGATCACCCGCTAAAACCACCACATACTCAGGATTATAAGAACGTAAAATATCAATATTTTGATACACTGCATCGGCGGTTCCACGATACCAATGCTCCTCATTAATCCGTTGCTGAGCTGGCAATAAATCCAAAAACTCGTTCATTTCAGCGCGCAAAAAGCTCCAACCACGTTGTAAATGCCGCAATAATGAATGCGATTTATATTGCGTAACCACTCCAATCCGGCGGATTCCCGAATTCAAACAGTTAGACAACGCAAAATCGATAATCCGATATTTACCACCAAAATAAACAGCCGGTTTTGCCCGAATATCCGTTAACTGATACAACCGTGATCCACGCCCACCTGCTAAAACTAACGCCATCGCCTTTTTAGGCAATTGGCGCGATAAATTTGCATCTTCAATTGAATTAGACATTACACACACTCCTAGA
>CAZATM010000130.1:0-7801 GCA_964488065.1 uncultured Neisseria sp. | reverse complement strand
ACGCTTTTCTTGAGCGTCATCCCGATAATATCCCAGCCCGGAATTTTAATTTCGGAATGTATTCGTGAATCTGCTAAGTCCGGGGTAAAGCGAACTGAGTAAATATCATTGAATCCTTCCATCCGGACTTGCAGGTGGTGACGACCAAAAGGGAAGTATTTTATATCCCATGGATGATTAATTTTGGCGTAATAATGGACAAAAGTATAATATTTGCCATCTTTATTTAGTCCATGACCGCCAAATTTATAACTATATTCTCGGGCATTGACTATTTCAATGCCACTTTCCGGATGGTAATTGCCATCGGTAGTCCGCCACCACGCATAAAAGCTAATGCTATAAGAATTGTCCAATGGATCAAGATTATAGATTGCAACCGGATAGACACCAAAATCAACCTGATCCGGCTTGTTAATTGCATTGGCGGCATAAGCCGCTAATGAATAATACAATATAAATATCAAAAATAATAACTTGCGCATTGTGATCCTTTACTCAAAAATTAGTTAGATTTTTGGTACGCGGCTAACTTGGCTTTTATTGCCGACATTTGTGCCATTGCCGCTTGATAGCCTAAATCAATGGCGGCTTGCTTGGTGTCAAAGCTAAAACTGGATAATTGACTGATATCCGGACGAATTACAATATTCGCTTGTTTTAGCTGCGCATTAAGCAATTTAGCACCCATGATATTAATCGTTTGGTCAAAATTACCCAGATAACCACTGATGCCTTTTTGTGGCTTGGCACTAATATCGACCGCAATAATAAAAGTTGCACCAGCGTTTTTGGCATAGCTAACCGGAACCGGTGCCGACAGCCCACCATCAACATAACGATGTCCATTCATCTGCACTGGTAAAAAAACATTGGGAATTGAACAAGATGCGCGCACCGCCACGCCGGTGTCACCATTATTGAAACCGATACTTTGCCCGCTATCCATATCGGTAGCTACCGCGACAAATTTTAGCTTGAGCTTTTGTAAAGGCGTGTTTTTTACCCGCGCATCGACAAATTGCTGCAAGCGATTACCCTGAATTACGCCATTGGAACTAAAGGTGAAATCTGCCAAACTTAGTTCATCCATCTGATAGGAAATCTGTTGCAATTGGGCAGGGTTATAGCCATAGGCATAGAGACTACCAACTAAACTGCCGGCTGAAGTGCCGGTTACGATTTTGGCCTTGATACCATTGTCTTCGAGCGCTTTAATTACCCCGATGTGGGCAAAACCTTTAGCGGCACCTCCTCCAAGAGCCAAGCCAATTACTAACGGTGGTTTAATCGGAGCTTTTTTAGTGACGATTACGGCATCCGTCGCCGCAGTCTCGGGGATTGAAACTATGCTTTCGGTCAGTAATTGATTGACAGCATAATCAGGACTACTGGCACCAATATCGCTGATTTCATCGGCAAAGGCTGCTGAGCAACCCAATAGGAGTCCGGTAATAATAAGTTTACTAAATTTCATTGAACTATCTATTTCTGGCACAGTGGACAATAAAAGCTATTGCGCTGGGCTATTCGCGTTTCCAAAATAGTTGCGCCACAGTGATAGCATTCTTTGGCGGCGCGCCCATAAACCTGATGGCTTTGCTGGAAATAGCCCAATTCTCCCTGCGCATTTTTATAATCCCGCAAGGTACTGCCACCAGCAGCAATTGCTTCTCTAAGTACCTCACGGATTATATTGACCAAGGTTTGACATTCGTTTAGTGTAATTGATTTGCCTGGACGTAACGGGCTAATTCGGCTGAGAAACAGGGCTTCACAAGCATAAATATTGCCAACCCCAACGACAACTGCATTATCCATTATTAATTGTTTAATCGGCGTATTGCGGTTGGCAATTTTAGCGTACAAATATTCAGCACTAAAATCGCCATCAAGCGGTTCCGGTCCCAAGCTACGGATAAAATCCAGCTCCAGATAATTATCACTGTAAATAATACAGCCAAAGCGCCGTGGATCGTTATAACGTAAGGTCATGGCACCGCACACAATATCGACATGATCATGTTTGAGTACTGGTGGCGGCGGTTGTTTATAAAGGGTTACCCGTCCGCTCATTCCCAGATGAATAATCAGCGCACCATGTTCAAGATGAATAATCAAATATTTAGCTCGCCGAGATAACCCGGTCACTGCTTGTCCGACCGCCTGATTTAATTCAGTCTGACTAAGCGGATAGCGCAGGCGTGGAAAGCGGATGATGATTTCACTGACCAGATTGCTAATTAAATCAACCAACCCGTTCTTGACTGTTTCGACTTCTGGAAGTTCCGGCATTAATTAAATTCCTTTGTTGATGGCTAAAAGTGGTAAAATTCCCACGCATGGCGTCTGTCGGCGCATAAATATACCGCTATTATAAGCGAAAATATACTATACTCAAATAAATTCATTATCCTAGTTCGTTATATTGCTACTCACTCACTAGTAGTAAGCGGCGCAGCAAAATACCTACTGGTATTGCGAATTTGATTGGGTATGGCTACTGAATGAAAAATGATGGGAAACAGATTATGAAAAAACTTCTCGCGGGGCTCGGGATTACGCTGCTATTAAGTGCATGTGCAACCACTGCGCCTAATTACAACCAACAGCAATTCACAACCGATAACTATCGGACAACTTTAGTCAATGCGATTGATTATGCCGATAATTTTGTCGATTTTGACAAGGAAAAAATTCCATCTGCCAACTTGGACAGCGATGATATGTCGCGGTTATTGAAAGCCGATATTGCCTATAATCAGGGCGACTATGCCTCGTCTGCTGAAACCTACTATGAATTAGCCGATAAATATCATGATCCACGGCTGATTTACAAAGCAATTGTCTGTTATGAGCATGGTACGCCATCGCCAACCCAAATGGCTAAGTTGGAACAAATGATGCATGCTTTGGTTGCAGCGGCACCGGATTCGCAAGTGGGTAAGATATTTGGAATTCGCTTGGCGCTTGAAAGTAATGACCTAAGCTTGGCGAAAGATAATTTAAATTCGGTAGTTAGCGACAATCCGGAAAAAACCCGGGCATTATTTTTATTGGTTGCAACTATTCTTAGTGATAATTTAAATCAATCCGCGCGTGCTAATCTAAGCCCGTTTGGTAGCTATGTTACCAAAAAATATGCTGATTATCCTGAAGCGTGGTTATTGGCTGTAGTTGCTGCTAGCCTGAATGCCGATTATAATGGTCTGATTACCAATCTTGATTATATCCGTAATCATTATCCAACTTGGGATGTTCCAACTTATTGGATGGCGGGAATTTTAATGAAGAGCCAAAACTTTGCCGTGCTTGGTCAGGTAATGGAACATGAAGTGATGAGTACACCGCACCCGTCCGCCGGGATTCAAAATCTCTATGTTGCCGCGTTATCGCTGCGTGATCATTTGCATACGGCCAATAAATATCTCGAATCGCAAATTGCATTAACTCCGGAAAGCAGCAACCTGTGGATTGATTCGGCGATAGTTAATTACAAACTCGGTAATTATCCGCTGGCAATTGGAGCCTTGAATAAAGCGCAAACTTTGGGGAGTAATCTCAATGGTAGCGTGGATTTGGCACTCGGTGCACTTTATGAAATAACCACCAATAATGAAAGTGCGATTGAACATTATAAAGTAGCTCAATCGCTAAATCCGGCATTTATTTCGGTAGCTGATTTGAGTATTTTACGAATTTATGTAAAAACCAAAAATTATCCGGCAGCCAATTCCTTTGTCGATCAGATGGTTAATCTGACAAAAACCAATCCGCATGATGCCTTGCTGGTTAAAATCTCAATGTATAGCGGAATGGCGGCTTATGATGAAGCCTATAAATTGGCAGCTCAGGGTGTGAAAAAATATCCTAAAGATAAACAGTTTGTTTATTATTACGCTTCGCTGTCAGCTTTAACCGGACGTACTGCTGAGGGCATAAAGTGGTACCGCAAATACATCAAGATGGTACCAAGTGACCCGATGGGCTATAATGACTTAGGCTTTTTATTGGCCGATAAAACTACCAATTATGCCGAAGCTTTGAAATTGGCAACTAAAGCCTATCAATCATTACCAAATGATCCAGCGGTGCAGGACACTTATGGGTGGGCAAATTATAAACTGGGAAATTATTCGGTTGCCGAAAGTGCTATCTTAAAAGCCTACACGCAAACCCAAGATCATGATACCGCGGTACATTTGCAGCAAGTTTATCTAGCTCAGGGGAATAAAGATGCCGCCGCCAAGGTAATTATCATTTCACCGCAAACCAAAGACTTGCAGTATGAGCAAGCTATCTTGAATCAGATAATGCAAGTGCTGACGTATTATCAGTTCGGAATGGAATTATCTAAATGATGCGTTCTCGTGTTGCGCTGGTACCATTGGTATTAGCGCTATTTAGTTCCGGTTGCGCCAGCTGGTATGATGCACAAGTTGCTACACCCAGCACTTATCATGCACCGCAACGGTTGGATGATAGTTATAGTATCAGCGGGCGATTTTTGATTGTGACTGCCGAGAGCAAGGATTATTACGGTAATTATAGCTGGCAGCGCGAATCCGGCAATGATCTATTAGCCTTTGTTTCGCCGTTGGGTAATACCGTGGCGCAGATTACCATCGAAAGCGGAATGGCTACTTTGGTTAATAGTGACGGTAAACGTTATAGCGGTTCGGATTTGAATACCATGATGCAGGCGCAACTGGGATTTACCTTACCGCTTAATTATTTGCATTACTGGATCCAAGGCGTGCCGCTACCGCAGTATCGAGTTCAGAGTCAACTGGCATCTGGTTTTAGCCAATTGGATTGGCAAATTGAATATTTAAGCTGGCAGGATAGTAATCATCCGCATATTTTGGCATTGCATAATCGTCAGATGCGGATTAAGATGGTTATTGACTGGCCGGAATCATCAACCAATTAGAGAATAAGTGCATGACTGAAATAGTTTTTGATCGTGAATTAATTGAGCGCTGCCAAACCAATGCACCGCGTTATACGTCGTATCCAACCGCCGATCGCTTTAATTGTGATTTTGGGGTTGCCGAGCAATTGCAGCAATTACACAATACCTTTAATCCGGAATTTAATCAGCCGATTTCATTGTATATCCATATTCCGTTTTGTAATACCTTATGCCTATATTGTGCCTGTAATAAAATTATTACCAATAAGCGCGAAAAAATTCATGAGTATTTGACTTATCTGGCACGTGAGTTTGTATTATATCGCCAAATCATCGGGCGCAAACTACCGGTGGTGCAATTGCATTTTGGCGGCGGTTCGCCGTCATGGCTGGAACCGCACGAAGTCAATCAGGTAATGGATTTGGTCCGCGAAAATTTTGATTTAACTGCGGCGTGCGAAATCTCCATGGAGCTGGATCCACGTCATGTAGATGATGGGTTTATGGGTAATCTGGCGGCTCAGGGTTTTAATCGCGTTTCATTGGGGGTGCAGGATTTTGATCCGGCAGTGCAAAAGGCAGTTAACCGAATCCAGCCCTTAAGCGATACCAAACGGGTGTTAGCAGCGGCCGAACGGTTGGGGTTTAAATCAACCAATATTGATTTGATTTATGGCTTGCCGTTGCAAAATCTTACCAGCTATGCCAAAACCATTGACGTTGTGTTGAACCAACTGCGTCCGGCGCGGATTGCTCTGTTTAATTATGCTCATTTGCCGCAATTATTTATGCCGCAAACACGGATTGATGAGACTGATTTACCTAGCGCCAGCGAAAAATTGGATATCTTGCAAATGTGTGTTGAACGCTTGTCGGATGCCGGTTATGTTTTCATCGGGATGGATCATTTTGCGCTACCGGATGATGAATTGGCGGTGGCATTGAATACCGGCACCATGCAACGGAATTTTCAGGGCTATTCGACTTTTGCCGACACGCATATGCTGGCTTTCGGCGTATCTTCGATTGGTTTTGTCGGCAATAGCTATTATCAGAATGCCAAAGATTTAGATAGCTACTATCGTAGTTTGGATGCCGGAACTTTGCCGGTTTTACGCGGTATTGCCTTGAACTCGGACGATGTCTTGCGTCGCGCGATAATTCAGCAAATTATGTGTCAATTCCGCCTTGATTTCACGGCGACTTCTGCGCAGCATGGATTTACTTTTGGCGAATATTTTGCCGAGGAATTGACTGAACTAGGCGCACTAGCCGAATTGGGACTAATTGAATTGAACAGTAATGGTTTTGTGGTAACGCCCACTGGGCGGTTTTTAATTCGCAATGTCGCTAAGGTTTTTGATAAATATCTGCGCCAAGCCAAAAATAATCAACGTTATTCCAAAGTTATTTAACAAATGGGATAAACTACTTACACGAGCACAACTGATTACATGATGGTGCATCAAAATATTCTAATATTTTGCATTGCTCTATTTTAGTACCTAAATATACTCAATCAACTTGAAAGTTGGGTTGGGTTGTGGCGAATTACTTAAAAGCCATCATTAATTTTGGAGTAAAGTATATCCTAAATCTTGTGAGTATGGTTTTAGTTTTATTAAATCATCAAAAAAGACCACCAAATGGTGGGCTCAGAATGATTTTTATTATATTTGAACTTCCATTAATAATTGGGGTAAATTAAGCTTGTTAAAGGATAATACCCACCCATTGCACAAGTCGCGTTCATATTAGAATATAAGTTGCCATAAGTATCCGAAACTAAGCTTAATCCAGTTGGGACTAAAGCACAATCACTACTTGGAAAAGAATATGTGGCTACCTGAGACCAACCACTAGAAATTAATTTATTTATTCCATAAGTATTAATTCCTGTAACCGCAGCAAGTGGCATACTATATAAATTGGAATTAGCAGCTACAATCGCACCACCATTAGCATATGGAAGCGGGGTCCAATTTCCATTACTATATTGTGATAAAAACGGCGTTGCGGCGGTAGATTCAATTGTACCATTATATCCTGATGCTATTAAATTACCACTTTTATCTACCGCAAGTGAAGTTATACTTAGTTGATTTGCGGGCTGATCTAGTATATTGTTCCAACTCTCACCGTTATAACTATAAATTTGAGTACCGCTATCATTCCAACCCGAAACATAGAGGGTATTTGTTGAAACTACCATGCTAGTTATACTACAACTATTATGACATTCAGAATTAAATGGGTTATTAACTACATTTAAATTACTTCCATTATACTGATAAAGGTTACTGTAGTTCAAGCTAAATTCATTTGGAGTATCATAATAGCTTTCTGTTGCTAAATATAGGTTGTTACCAAATACAGCTATATTCGAGATAAAACTACTTTCTACTGGAAATTTTAATGAAGCGGATGTCCAAGAGGCTCCTACTCCATTGTATACGTACAAAATAGGATTAATGTATATTGTTCCACGAGGGTTTTGTGATGCTGATTGAGAAGTAGCGGCAATAATAAATGCCTGATTCGACTCTTGAGTAAAAGCTATTTGATATGGCACTAATTGATTCGATTTGATTAACGCTAATTGATTACCAACTAGATTAGCGAATTGTTGCGCCTGAGAAGGTGAAGTCGAAGAACCACTACCGCTATTACATGCTGCTACAAAAATCCCACAACAAATTGTTAATGATGTAATTAGTTTTTTCATTATTTTATTTCCTATTAAAATTCTTACTACATGACAGAAATTAATTTCTTGCATTTCACTTCCATTGGTAAGTAACTAATACACAATGAAATAAGCTTAATTGCATCGTATAAATTATTGTTTAGTTTTTGTATTAATAAATCATAACCATATCTAAAAAA